>DAOUWQ010000242.1 GCA_030667035.1 Candidatus Heimdallarchaeota archaeon
TAGGGATAGATGCACTTTATAATAGAAAACTAATTGCAATGGATCTCAATGAAAAACAATTATTAGAATTACTGGAACAGTATCCAAAATCAAAAATAATTATTACAGTAATTGGAAATCAAGGTTTTGTTTTTGGTCGAGGTAATCAGCAATTTTCTCCTGCTGTTATCAGAAAGGTTGGTAAAAAGAATATCATTCTAATTGCAACTGTTTCTAAACTTGAAAAAACAGAACGCCTTCGTGTAGATACGGGAGATATTGAATTAGACAAAGAGCTTCATGGATTCATTAGAGTAGTAACGAGTTATCATGAAGATATCTTAATGAGAATCGAAGATTAAAAAAGAGTAGATGAGAAGTTATTACTTCTCAATTTGTTTTTCTCTGAACATTTGCCATGTAAGAATAGGTTCTTTTGCGGCTAATACTTCATCTACTCGAGAGATTGGAGTTAACTGAGGTGCATTTTTAATTATTTCCGGATTTTCGTGCGCTTCTGTGAGAATTTGTTTCATTGCGTTTGTGAATTCGTCAAGAGTTTCTTTAGATTCTGTTTCAGTAGGTTCTATCATCAAAGCTTCATGAACGATCAAAGGGAAATAAACTGTTGGTGCATGATAACCCAAATCTAGTAATCGTTTGGCAACGTCTAGAGTGCTTATACCAGTTTCTTTGTGCAAATCTTCTCCACTTAAAACAAATTCATGTTTTCTTGGAGTTTCTGTGGAGAATGGTAGAGTCCATCCTTTTAGCTCCAATATTTTCTTTTTCAGATAATTTGCATTCAAAACTGCTTGTTGTGAGGCAATTTTCAAACCAGATCCACCAAGGGATAGCATATAGACATACGCTCTAACAAGAACACTGAAATTTCCCCAGAATCCACGAATCTTTCCAATTGATTTTGGCAAGTCGTGATTTAAGTAATACCGGTTATTTTTCTCGTCATATTCAGGTAGTGGTTTGGGTAAATAAGGAACCAATTTCTCAACAACACCAACTGGACCTGATCCCGGTCCTCCTCCTCCGTGTGGAGTGGATAGTGTTTTATGAACATTGAAATGAATGACATCAAAACCCATGTCCCCTGGTCTACATATGCCCATAATTGCATTGAAATTCGCTCCATCGTAGTATAACAATCCACCGACATCATGAACTACTTTTGCAATTTCAAGAATTTCTTCCTCAAACAGACCTAGAGTGTTTGGATTTGTAAGCATTAACGCAGCAGTTTTCTCACTGACAGCACATTTTAATGCTTCAAGATCAACCAATCCATTTTCTTTTGATTTGATAACTACAGTACGATACCCAGCCATTGCTGCTGTTGCGGGATTTGTACCATGAGCAGAATCTGGAACAATTACTTCTGTTCTTTGCTCTCCTTCACCTTGATCTTTATGATAAGCGCGGATTACAAGAATTCCTGTTAATTCACCATGGGCTCCAGCAGAGGGTTGTAGTGTTGTTCTAGCCATACCAGCTAATTCTGTGAGCATTTTATCGGTTTCGTAGAGAATGCGAATATTACCTTGAACAGTTTCATCTGGTTGAAAAGGATGTGATTCAGCAATACGTTTGTCACTTGAAATAACATCATTAATTTTAGGATTATATTTCATAGTACAACTGCCCAACGGATAGAATCCACTATCTACAGAAAAGGTCATTTGTGCAAGGTGTGTGTAGTGTCTTGAGAGTTGAAACTCTGCTAATCTCGGCAGATTTGGTAATTCTTCTCTTTGCATTTCTTCTGGAATTAATTCCGAAACCTTTCCTACAGCTTTTGTTATTTCAGCAGGAATTTTTGGAGGATGGTATTTTGCATATTTTGTTGTTTCCATTTCGAAAACAAGAGGTTCATCGTAATTTGCTTGTTTGGTCAATTTTATTTTCCTCCAAGTTTCTTGTCAATCTCTTGTAGAGCAGCCAAAAGATTGTTAATATCATCCATTGTGTGCATTTCTGTTACACAATAGGTTGCTGTTTCTCCGAATTCTGGGTGGCATCCAACTAATGAATATCCTCCAACAAAACCCTTGTCTATGAGCATTTTTTGCACTTTTGCCATCTTTCCAATCTTCAGCCTCACAGTGAATTCATTGTAATGTGATCCTGTAAAGACAGGTGATTCAAAATTCTCAAGTTCGTTTATTTTACTCGAGAGATATTTTGCTGCTGTTAAGCAATACTCAGCCGTACACCGTATCCCTTCTGGGCCTAGTAGTGAAAGATACACTCCTGCACCAAAAGCAAGAATTGATTGATTTGTACAAATATTACTGGTTGCTTTTTCCCTTCTGATGTGTTGTTCTCGAGTAGAAAGTGTTAGAACAAATGCCCTTTGAGTTTCATCTTGGGTTTTGGTCATTCCAACCAATCTTCCTGGCATTTGTCTAATAGTTTTCCTATCATAGTTAATTGAAAAGAAACCAAAATGAGGTCCACCGTAGCTCATGGGAATACCTAAACCTTGTCCTTCCCCTACAGCAATATCAACACCGTAATCTCCGGGAGGTCTCAAAATACCCAACGAAATTGGGTCTACTCCTGCAATTGCTTTTGCACCGACAACATGAACCATATTGCAAATCTCTTCAGCTTTACTTTCAATAATACCAAAACAGTTTGGATTCTCAAAATAGAAAGCAGCAATATCTTCAGTTAATTTTTCTTTAAGATCAGCTAAATCTACTTGACCAGTCTTTTCATTTATCTGAACAAATTCATAGGTGATTTTTGGTCCATCTAGGTAATTTTTAATGACTGATAATCTATCTGGATGAACACTTGCGGTGATAAGTACTTTCTTTCTCTTTTTTAGCAATCTAACAGACATTAGCAATGCTTCTGCAATGGCAGTCGCCCAATCGTACATTGATGCATTAG
Source organism: Candidatus Heimdallarchaeota archaeon (assembly GCA_030667035.1). Taxonomy (GTDB): domain Archaea; phylum Asgardarchaeota; class Heimdallarchaeia; order JABLTI01; family JABLTI01; genus JABLTI01. The sequence goes on from DAOUWQ010000242.1 coordinate 2,893, forward strand.
TAACGTTTAACTTTGTTAATTAGCTAACCAAACTCTGATATTCAAAAATACCTTGTAGCATTCCTTGTGATACTTCAGGTTGGTAAGGAGTGTATGCATTTTGCAGTTCAGGTTTGCTTATTACTTCTTGAACTAAAGCAGGAATGTAGTGGTTTTGTGCTCCGCCGCCTAAAAAAGGAATGACTTTTTTGTTCATTGCTAGAACATTGTCAATATAAATTGACAAATCACGTTCAGACATTGGTCCAGCTATTTCTAATGGACGTTTGAAAAGAACTGAGGATGGAATGTCCTTGTAAAGTTCTTCGATATCTTTGATACCAAGGTACGATTCCATTTGTTTTTGAATTTCTTTAGCTGACCCTTCATTTTTTTTACTCATGAAAAGACCAGACTCCATAATAACTATTATTTATTACCTAATGATTCAACGAATTTCTGATAATCTTCTGGAGATAATAATTCATCAAATTCAGCTGGGTTTGATGCTTTGATTTTAAAGAACCAACCTTCGCCATAAGGATCATCATTAATTGGCTCAGCAGAATCTTCTAGAGTACTATTTACAGCAATTACTTCTCCAGCAATTGGTGCTTTAATCTCTTCTACTGATTTCACTGATTCAAGATCACAAGCTTTATCACCTTTCTCAAAGGATGTTCCTTCTGATGGCAATTCAACAAATACAATGTCTTTCATTGAGCTTTGAGCAAAATCAGAAATGCCCACTATGAAAACATCATCGCTTTCCTTTCTAATCCACTCATGTGATTGAGCATATTTTGCATTCTCATCTAATTTCATACTAAGTAACCTCTAATTACTGGTTTTTTTCCTAACCGCATAATCAAATAGATATCTGCTTATTAAGAATTGCTCATATTTTGAAAAAATTTTCCTATTTTGATTCTCACATACTAATAATTTTCTGAATCTCTAAAAGCTTGTTCGTTTTGGATATAAGTTTTCCCAAGATAGAGACAGACTTCTGCTCGTTCTAATTCTCTTCCAAGGTAAAATGCATGATCTAGTTTTGATATTAATCCTCGTTTAGTAATTTCTTCGAAAATCATTCTCGCCTCAGAAGATACTAATAAGAGATCAGGTTTCTTGCTAGAAATATCCAAATGAGTAACATAGATCTTTTGTTTTTGGTAATTAGTCCAAATGGTAAAACTACCTTGGGGATCAAATTCATAATCCATTGAATATAGTGCTCCATCATCGCTGGAGAGATCAACGATTTCTAAATCCTTATTTATTGGTATCTCGAGTTCAAAATCAGTTCTACTCTTTGCCA
>DAOUWQ010000461.1 GCA_030667035.1 Candidatus Heimdallarchaeota archaeon
AAGTATCATAGTTGGTTACAGATTGGTTGCTTTCTTACAACTCCTTCTGAAATTCTGCTTATTGGGATATCAGAGAATAAGCTAATTTCATGGAGTGTTCTCGCAAGTAAATGAGTATATAACCTATATTATTTCCATTTATTAGCGATATAAGAAAAAAAATTTGATAGTATATCAATAATCAATTTTGAGAAAATTTTTACATTGAATTATTTTTTTGAATTCATAATCCTTGGCAAATTTCTTCACTTTAATAATTGCTTTCGTTTTATCGATTCTAGTTAGATATTCATCTTCATCACTTGTACTGCTGACATAATAATCATAGTGGTAGTCATAATCGTATAGTCGTCCACAAATTGAACATCGCATTAGTGATGGTTCATAATAAGCAAATATAACAGTTGTTTCTAGCTTTGTTTTGTATTCATTTAGGGATTCTTCAGCGGACATATCTGCAGAAAGGGAAGAGGGAATTTCCTTACATATAGGACAATCAGAAATCGTTATTGTTTTCGAATTATCAGGTAATTTGTTAATGAAATCCACTACTTTTTCAACGCTGAAAGTAGTTATTTCTTTTGCTTCAACCCTCTCTTTGAACTCTAGAACTGCATCCTGATATTCTTCTCGAGTATGTTCTTCCTCAAGAATCTTAGCGATAGAATCATTTCTTGGTGTGAAAATTCTCATTTCAAAATGATCTTTTAATTTATCATAGACATTTTTTCGGATTTTATTACTGGCATCGGTCATGCCTCTGAATAACAGAGATACAAATAACTCATTTCTCCTTTCATCCTTTGATTTATGACCCACCATCCAATACAAACTCTCGAGAGCTTTTAATCTAGTCCCCTCAACTTCCTTAGATTCAACAACACTAATTAGAAAATCCAAAACAGGAGCTTCTATATCCATTCTGAGTAAATTACCAGCAATCATAGTTTTATTGAAAATGACCTTTTCTTTATTGAATAGATCCAATAAGAAAGAGTATCCTCGTTTACTATTGATCTCCTCAATACCATATAACCATCGTCTATCTATTTTTTCTTTCAGCGCTTCTATCAGCATTTCTTCTGCTTTTGGCTTTTCATGTGCAGGTAGTTCCTTTACTGTATAGGGATCTATCTTTTGAAATAGACTCTCATTCAAAGTCATCTCTATTTCAAAGAAATAATAGAGGAATTTTTCAAATTTCTTGGATGGTTTATCTTCGTCCATTGTTCTACCCTTGTAACAACAACCATTATCCATTTTAAGAGTTATTTTTTGTCATTTTCTTACTAATTTGTGCATAGGAAAGTAAGAAATACTTTGAAACAAACTATTTTTAGATAATAGAAATAATCTATTGCGAGTATGAGTTGAAAGATGATGGTTGTTTTTCGTGGTACTAAAACAGATGGCTCAAATTTTGAGAAAGAATTTAGTGAAAAAGTTGAAGAAATTACTTTAGCGTATCATGGCATTGCATCAATTGATATAACTTCTTTAATAGATTGCAAGAATCTTAAAACACTAAACTTGAGTACAAACAACATTAAGACCATTGATTTATTGCCACTAAGTAATTGTTCTGAACTTGAATTCTTGTATTTTTTAACTAACGAGCTCACAAACATAGATCTTTCACCTCTATACAATTGTAAAAATCTTAAAGAAATAAACTTAGGGTTTAACAAGCTTTCAACAATCGATTTCTTCTCCTTAAGAGATTGCCCAAATTTAGTTGAAATTAATCTTGAGTATAATCAGTTAACTGCAATTGATCTCTCTCCTCTGAAGTTTTGTAAAGAAATGGAGATATTCTCATTATTGGGGAATAAACTTCAGAATATTGATTTACTACCTATTTCCAATTGGACAAAATTACGACAACTATACCTTGGAGAGAATAAACTTCCATTTATTGATTTAACTCCACTCAGTAAATGCCCAAATTTGTATGAGCTATGGCTTACTTACAATGAATTATTAGAGATTGATCTTTCTCCATTGAAAAATTGCCAGAGCTTAGAATGGATATCTTTTAGAGGAAATAAATTGCAAACCATTGACCTATCACCTCTAAGTCATTGTTCGAATCTCAAGATGCTCTATCTTGAATATAACAACCTTCACTCTATCGACTTGTCACCTCTTGAAACTTGTACTGAACTTGAAGAAATCTGGTTAATTGGCAATCCAATACAAACTTTGGATCTTTCACCATTAAGAAATTGTATGAAATTGGAAGAAATATCCTTACCAGAGAATTCTCTAGAAAAAATCATTTGGAAGCAAGGCAAATTTATTCCAGAAAAACTCCCTCAAGGTTTAAAGAAGCATATTGCAAAAATCGAGAGCTACTTGAAATGAATGAACTCTAACAGAAATTCAAGCATAAGTAGTTATAACTTTTTTTCACTAAAAATCAGATTAGCTTTTTTATAGATTTGATATCCAAGTTTTTTATACAAATGCAATGCCGGAGTATTATCATGGTGAACGAATAATGTAGTCATTTCTTTTTGAGATAGAACATCTTGAGTTATTGCTGTTGTTAATATCTCACCGAAATGTTGTC
>DAOUWQ010000044.1 GCA_030667035.1 Candidatus Heimdallarchaeota archaeon
GATAAGGATATTACATTTCTTCATATGAATATTAAAGATAATCTATCTTTAACCCAATTAGATTTGACACCATTGGGAGAATGTAAGAATCTTGAAATCGTTCAACTCTACTCCAATAAATTTACTTCAATTGATCTTACTCCCTTAAGAAGATGCAAAAAGCTCCAAAAATTGAATCTGTCAGGAAATAAACTGAGTTATATTGATTTAACACCACTCGGTCAATGTGAACAATTCAAAGATTTACATCTTGATTGCAATCAATTAATGTCTATTAGTCTAAAACCACTCAGTAATTGCAAGCATTTTTCTAAATTATTTCTCAATACTAATGAACTCTCAGCGATTAATTTGAGACCATTATCAAAATGTAAAGAATTGGTTTGGTTAGGATTAGATGAAAATAAATTAGTCCACATAGATTTGGAACCCCTAATTCAATGTCAAGAATTAGTTAGTATTGATGTAAGTAGCAATTCCTTAACAGAAATCGACCTACAACCTCTTAGTATGTTGAAGAATTTGGATTATATTGGTCTAAGGTATAATAACTTAGGTCCTATTGATATTTCACCATTGCGTGCCTGCGAAAGTCTACAAGCTATCTATATAGATAAAGATCATCCCATAGCATGGAAAGATTCAGTACTTGATGTTAAGGCATTACCGGACTATCTTAGAAAAGTATTTTTGAAAAAAATACGTGTTGCTCGAGAGAAATACTTGAAAGAAAGAGAATGAATCAAAGAAGTTAATTGAAACAATCACTGATCCCTATAAAAAAAATGAAATGAGTATTAATTTTACCACTAAAGGTGAACAAATAATGATTGTTTTGAATAAAATGATAGAAGGAATCCATCAAGAATTTGGTTCTTATATTCAAAAGCTTTCAGAAACTGAAAAATTAACAATCTCCGAATTCTTGGATCACTTAGTTCTCGTTATGGAAAAACAACATAATGAACATTAGGATAGGAATTTTTACTTCCAAAAAAATGTGTAATTCTTGCTCACTCTTCTTATTTCAGGTCTAGAAATCCATTCAGCAAGAAGAGAGAGTAACAAGATCATTTGATATACAGATAGGTAAATGTGCTGTTATGAAAAATCCTTGGGAGAACCAATAGATACACTTTGTTCAAGTAAAGGTACTTTTAAAATTGATGAAAACAAGATAGTTATAAGGTTAAAGAAAGAGTAATGGTGAAGTGAAAAAATGGTATTACTACTGGTACTCTATCATTCTCAAGAATATGGTAACACCGAAGCGATGGCTAAAGCTGTAGCTGAAGGAGCAAAAAATGCAGGAGCTAAGGTAACGTTGATCAATACGGATACCAAGCGAGTTGATATAGACCAATTCAGACAGTTTGATGCTGTAGTTTTCGGTTCTCCAGATTATTGGGGTTATATTGCTGGCGGATTAAAGATTTTTGTAGATGATTTCTATATTGCACGGAAAGTCAATCGACAAGGTTTGGAAAATAAACCTTATGGATTATTCTACTCTCACGGTGGTGGAGGAAATGTTCGAGAACCATTCGAAAAACTATTTAGGATGATGAAGCTTGGTTCAAAGATTGGCAAAACAGTTGAATCATATGGCAATCCTAATAGTGAAATCCTTGAAGAGTGCCGTGAATTGGGGCAACAATTAGTTGAGAATTTAAAGAGTTGAACAACCCAGAAATTGTTGTTGTGATTAGACTCTCACTTCTTCTTTAGAATCTATTTTGGTGTTAAGAGCTTTTTTCTAAAATGGGTTCAAATATTTTTACGTATTGATTAAATAGACCTAAAGTATTTGATAACCATTTTTCAATAATTTAAGAGAATTTTTAATGAAAGAGGATAGTCTAAATTTATGTCTTTTGAAGAAATATTTCCCAAGAACATTGATGAAAATGCAATCAAGTTAATTGGCTTAGATTGGATGCTAATAACCTCTGGACAGAAGGAAGAGTACAATATGATGACTGCTTCTTGGGGTGGTTTGGGTATGCTCTGGCATAAATCAGTGTGCTTCATTGTTGTTCGACCAAGTAGGTATACATACGAATTTTTAGAGAAAAATGATCATTTTAGTTTGAGCTTTTTCTCCAAAGAATATCGTGAAACATTAAATTTGTTGGGAACAAAATCTGGTCGAGATATTGATAAGATGAAGGATATTGAGCTAACTCCCTTAGAAGAGCAGAATACGGTTTACTTTGAGGAAGCAGAAATTGTTCTAATTTGTAAGAAACTCTATACACACGATTTCAAAAAGGAAGATCTTCCTGAATTCGTAAAAGAAAAAGTATACAAGAATGGTGATTATCACCGATTATTTATTGGTGAAATTATGACTTGTTATAAAAGAAAGAATGATTAGTATATCCCTTAATTAGTTGGAGAAAACGATTAGCAATGATCGATTTCTCTTTTCTAAACATTTTGAATTTTTTCTCTCATATTCAAGAGATTGTTAAATGTTTAACTTTTCTTTCTATATTTCACTGTATAGTAATATGAAAGATAATTACTCAGAAAAAATTCGATAAAGGATGATTGCTTCTTCAAGTTAGCTCACATATGAAAACAGCATTTCAATTCTAGTTTCACCTATCACTGTAAGGATAAAAAAAAAGAAGAAAAAGTGGTTTTATAGTTTATTACTGATTTCTTTTAGTGTTTCCAAAATGTTAACTAAAAGAACCTCATCATCAAGAGAAGAAGCGGTTTCAGTATCAGCTGATATTGCTGCTTGACCTTTCATTTTTGAAAGGATTCCTCGAAGTTTTTCTGTATAACCACTAACATCCATAACTCCAACGAGTCTTTGTTCAGGATGGTTTTGTTGCGGCCCTTGCCCTGCTGTTTCAACTAAAATAGTGCCGAAATTTTCTCCGCCAATGATTCGATCAATTATTCCTCTTCGCATAACAAAATTTGTTATGTTTCGATAAGGGACTATCTTAGTTCGTTTTACTAAGAATCCTTTGTTTACAATAATCTCTTGTGTTGTAAGAACATAGCTTATAGCATTATAATATGGGAAAATAAGAATCAGGCTGAGAATATAGAGGGGTACTCCAACACCTACAATGATAAAAGTAGCTAGAATTAGACTACTACTAAAATCTACAGTTCCTTTATTATCATAAAGGATTCCAATAACAATGCCAAATGTGACACCTATAGCTACCAAAAAGATTAATGATATTTCAATAACTAACCCAGTTATATATTTCTTATTTGGAAAGAATTCTTCCAGGATTTTTTGTTTTCCTAATCCAAAAATTTCTTTTGTGTTTTCAGTCATTTTTACTCTTAATTGTCTATTCATATCCTTTAATATAAACCGTTTTGAAAAGAGGAGTTGTCAAGCATTTGACAGCTATTATTGTCAAACTTTTTTTAAAGGAATACAATTCTTATTAGTATATTTGAAACGCGTATACATCAAAATGCTTTCAGAGTGTAGTAAAAAATGGATATGCCTAAATCAGCTTTTGAATCAGAGTGGGTGTTAAAAGCAATATCACATAGTATTAGACAAAGAATTCTCAATTTAATAGCTGATAACACCTTTCAGAGCTATACAGAGCTATTACAAAAATTGTCTCTTAGTACTGGAAAGTTAAACTTTCATCTGAAACAGCTAACTGGTTTAATAGAAAAACAAAGTGATGGAACTTATATATTAACATCAATAGGTAAGAAAGCCATTGATATCTTAAAACAAATTAATTCTATTGGTGAAGATAAAGAGCAAGTTGAATATTTTAGATCGATTGCTATTAGCAAATCCTTAAAACAATTTGAACCTGCAACTGAAACCAAAAAGAAATGGTATTTCTGGATATTAATAATCTATGGTTTATTTATTTGGATTCCCCTAATCATTACTGAAAGTGTTTTAGATTTAAATTTACTAAACATACTAACAAATAGTCAAAAATCCTTACGGATTATTACAAATATCGGCATTTATACTGGAATAATTCTAGTGGTCTTTATCGTTTCCATTTTTACAGCTAAAAAGTATCTCGAGTCTATTAGCTATGAAATCTTAGATACAGAAATAATGATATCAAAAGGATTAGTGGTTAAAACAAAAACTATTATCCCTTTTAGAACAATTACAAACCTAGTAATAAAGCAAGGACCAATAGATCTTCTTCTCGGAATTTCTACCTTAATCATCCAAACTGCAGGAGAATCAGTAAAATCAATACCCGAAGGTAAACTCATAGGAATTTACTATGCACATGATTTGATTGAAGAGATACTCAATTTAGTACGTCTTCTAGATCCTCCAAGCTATTTAAGGGAAAAAATCGCTTTTTCTACTACCTCCAAAAATATTACCACTCTTTATTCACAAATCCTCACTGAATTACAAAAAATGGATGAAAAATTAACTGAATAAAATAAAAGAAAAAATAAAAAGTAGAATCTTCAACCCTCGCTTTTTCTCGAAAGGGCTGAAGTTCAAGTGTTATACTTTACATATCATCTAAATCAAGTACAAAAATTGCTATTAATTCAAATATGAGCAATATTTTCTGCCACAAAGGAACAGTAATTACAGGACCGGTTAATCCTATAGTGTTCTCTAATATATACAAAATACCTACTAATATCATCAATGAAAAGACAATTACAACAATAAGCATATCGAAGTAAAAGTCAAATGGTTTCTTTTCAAACTTGAAATCATGTTTCCTTGAAAAACGAAGCATTTGTTGAACAAAGTTTACTATGGCAAAACTGAATACAAACAAGAAAGCACCAATGACATGATAGAGAGATAATGTTGAATGATCACCGGGGATTGCAATTCCTGCAGCTCCTACAGTATTTAGAACGTAAAGAAGACCTTTCAACTTATTAAATAGAAGAACGGGTCGAATGAAATAGAATATTGCTATTACTAAATTCATGAATGCTAAAACACTGAAACCAGTAGTCATTATTATCATAGAAACAGTGTTAACATTGTCGTCATCAAAACTTCTGATATTGCCTAGAGCACTAATAAACTCATGAATGAATTCATAGCTTTCTGCATAAAAAATCCAAGCTAATCCCAGTGTTAAAATTATTACTGGTACTGTTAACCAAATCATTATTCGAACTATTTTTTGACTTTTTCGTATCTTATTGTCAATCATCGCAGTTCGAGCTTCTGAAGCATCAATCATAAACATCCCGAATTATTAATGGAATCTTATCTTATTTAACAATTAACATTTAGAACAATGTATGAGTAAGAGAGAAAAAATGGTCAATCTGCGACACTCGCTTCTTCTTGAATGTTTAGTAGGAATAAACTATTTTACTACACATGGGAAATAAGATTTAAGTAGAATTAAGTGCTTGTATTTTTAGGGATAAATTATGATTAAAACAGAGAAAAGGATTTGGAAGAGAGTAACTTTGTTGTTACTACTGAGTATTTTGATAGGAGTATGTGGCCAATATTCTCAAGTAATTGGTGAAGAAATTGATTTTCAAAAAATTAGATTGACACCAACAGATGTTACTTGGGAAGTAGACAATGAAAATAATAATGAAACATCGGTTTTCAGTGTTAATCTTAATGTAACGATCTATAATCCCAATAGTTATTCAATGAACCTAGAATACCCTACAGAAATAATTCAGATGATTGGAACAGCAGGAACAATTGAACTGGAAGAAAACGCTACAACTTATTTGGTTAGTGTTTGTTTCACCTATTGTTTAATGATGGAATATCGAACAATAAATCCCGGTTATACAACAAATCAATCTGCTAGTAAATTGACCATTTACAGAGACGGACTAACAAATCTACCTGATGGCAATTATACTTTGAGTGCTTTTCTTTACAATCAAAATGAAACTAGATTTGTTTCCGATAAATTAATCTTAACAATGAAAGATGGAATATCAACAATTGATTATAGCTTCATACCTTCTGTAAACCTTGGTTTTCAAGAAGTTGTCTTGCCTTTAACAATCATAACCATTTTTGTTGTATATAATTTTAGAAGGAGAAATAAAAAATAGACCCACAACTCTCCTTACTTTTTCTTGAAGGTCTAGAAGACAAATTTATCACAAATTGGTTCAACAAAATTAATAGCTTACTCCAAGTAATGCTTCAAATGATCTAAATTCAAAGTTACTTCGAGAAAGATTGTTCTTGCCACTCTAGACTTTGGTGAACGAAATATTGGTTGTAAAGTGAAGCATATTTACCTTTTAGATGTAAAAGTTCTTCATGCGTTCCTTCCTCAACAATAGCACCATTATCCATTACAATGATACGATCAGCATTTACAATAGTACTTAGTCGATGTGCAACAATGATAGATGTTCGTTCTTCAAGTATTTTTTCTAAAGCCTCTTGAATCATCGCCTCTGTATATGCATCTACACTGGATGTAGCTTCATCCAAAATGAGGATTTTAGGATTTAAGAGAATTGCACGAGCAAAACTGATTAGCTGTCTTTGCCCCACAGAAAGGTCACGTCCACGGTCCCCAATTATTGTTTCCAAACCATCGGGTAATCTATGAATAAATTCGCTAGCCTGGACTATATCTAATACACGCCAAATATCTTCATCGGAAACATTTTCTCTTCCATATTGAATATTTTCTTTAATGGAGCCAGGGAATAAATAGATATTCTGCTCTACCTTACCAAATTGTTTTCTGTAAGATTCTAAGGTATAGTTGCGTATACTCTGTCCATCGATTAGGATGTCACCACCTTGAAATTCATAATAACGAGAGAGTAAGGAAACTAGAGAAGTCTTACCTGAACCAGTATGACCAACTATAGCAAGTTTCTCTCCTTTATTAATAGTTAAATTTAGATCCTCAAAAACTACATTATTTCTATCGTACCAAAATTTGACTTTTTCAAACTGAATAGTCCCTTTAATTTCCTCAATAGGTTGAGCATCTGGTTTCTGCTTAACGTTTGGTTCACTATCCATTATGCTTAAGATACGCTCATAAGCAGCCATTCCGGCACTTAATTCCGGAAAGAATCTCGCTAATTGCATCACAGGTCTAAAGAAAGTTTCAAGATATAATACAAACAATACCAATGTGCCAGCTGTTATATTCATGTCTATTCCAAAATACAGCACAAGACAGAGAATGACAGCAGTTATAGTATTAAGCAATGGTCTCCAGAAATGAGTAGTAGCAGTCAAACGCATCCAAGAACGGAAGTAGTTCTGGTTAATATCTTCAAATTGACTGGCAATGTTGATCTCTTGACCAAAACTTTTGGATACTTGAATGCCTTCAATAGCTTCAACCATAGCGGAATTTACGCTGCTAATAGCTTCTCGATAAGATTTGCTAACTCGTTTCGCAAGATTACGAAGAAGATACATTAGTATGAATAATATTGGGATAGCTGCCATAGTAATTAAAGCGAGAATCCAATTAAAGTAAAAAAGAACACCCAAGATACTAAAACTAATAATAATACTGCCAATCGTATTGCTAATGAGTATAGCTGTGTTACTCAAGTCTAATGTATCGTTTACGACAATGCTGTTAAGTTTACCACTCATACGCTTATCAAAGAAAGTCATGTCTTGCTCTTGCAGTTTGGAAAATAATGCAAGACGCAAATCTTCTAAGAAAAACGGAACATATTTTCCAGATTGTATTTGTTGCATAGCGAATGCAACCCAATTGAACAAATACAAGACTAAAAACCCTACAGCAGCAAGAATAGTCAATGTATAACGAGGAGCTGCTTGTCCTAACTCATCGGTTACAAAACCAACTAATAGAGGTGCGGTTACGGCCATAATTGCTTGAATAACTATGAACAAAGCAATTAATACAATATTCTTTTTGTAAGGAACAAGTCGTTTGACATACC
>DAOUWQ010000186.1 GCA_030667035.1 Candidatus Heimdallarchaeota archaeon
AATTATTAGCATTTCTACCAATAATTACGATTTATTAATCGAATATTCTTATCTTTTTCAATAAGAACAATCATTGGTTTTGGTCGCCCACAATAATTGGAGTTAAAACATGTCGTATAAGCACCAGCGTTTTTTATTACTACAAAATCCTTAGGCTCTAAATCACGAGGAAAAGAGCGAAGATCGCTGTCTAGATTGTCTGAATTATCTATTGGATTCAATTGATCTAAAGTATCATTTGTAGAACCAACCAAATCCCAGTTAAATTTATTGGCGGAATCTGTTCCTACAGGCAAATCGTTGACTAAAGAGATATCAAAATGCCATTTAGCAGCAATAACATCTAATAGATCACCATAAGCAGACATATCAAGCACAGCAATTTTACCACCAGAAGGATTTTCTTTAGTAAGATTGACTTGTGAGAGTAATAAGCCACCACTAGCGGTTATATATCGACCACTTTCAATTATTAAGTGAGGAGCAATTTTAGCTCGAGAAATATTTTGAGATAAACTAACAGCAATTTCATTTATAGAAGGAACTTGTTCTGTCTTAGAATACTGAACAGGATATCCTCCACCTAAATCGAGATAGGTAAAATTTCTCCCTAATTTCTCTTCCATTAATTTGTAAAATAAAGTAATAACTTCAAAGAAATGGTGGAAATAATCAATATTAGTTACTTGACTTCCAAGATGCCCATGAATGCCTAATAAATCTAAATGCTTACTTTCTTCGGCTTCTTGAATTATCCTTTCAGCAAAATCATATTTAGGGGAATGCGTTCTTTTTAAAAGCCACTCGTCGATAGATTCATTCTGACTTAAATCGATTATTGGTTGAATATCTTTTATGATTGTAGAACATTTAGCATCTGGATAAGCTGATGCAAAAATAGTTTTTTCTCGAGACATCTGGATTCCAGGGTTCACTCGAACTAGGACTTTTGCTTTTTTATTTAATTTCTTGGCGATGCGCTCAACATTTTTCATATCCTGATATGAATCGATTGCTATAATACCGCTCATTTTGTTGTTTTTCGCATCTAAAGTTGATTGACTGCCAAAATTAATTATCTGTGCAATTAAGCCATCTGGTTTAAACAAATTTGTTGAGATTAAATTAAGTGGTTTGTTATTTTGTTGGCTTAATTTTTCAACAAGAATTAATTCTGCTAACGATGTAGTTTCGAAGAAATTTATTTCTTCTGCAATAATCGAGGAGATATCAAAAATCATGTTGTTTTTAGTTGAATAAGCAATTTCAGTTTGAGAATACTGTGAAGTAAAAGCTGTTTGCAAGTCATGCAAGTTTTGTTTGATTGCATTTTCACTGAAAATATATGTAGGTGTGCCATATTTAGCAGCAATATTTTGTACTAAATTCACTCCATCAAAATGAAGAGTATTTTCTTTTATATCCAAGAGGGGAAGCTTTTCGCTCATAAATCTCAAACTTCTGATTTTTTATAATTCACTCTCAATATCTTTCACTAAAAAATGTTGTTTTCACTTAATAATGAATTAAACGCTTTTCCTAAATTCAATTCTAATTCATAAGCATATGTTAGTGATATGAAAAAGAATATTGCTCCTAACAAACATTTCTAGAAAAAAAGCGAAAAGGAATGAATGAGAGAAAGACTAATCAGTCATTTCTTTCTCTACTTCTTCATCTTGATCCATATATGGATCATCAGTATTGGTAGAAATAAAACCAACCTCAGCTAAAAGTTCACTTATTGATTGAGCACCATTAATAAGTTCTACATACCATTCTCCTTCATCAAATCCAATGAGAAAATCAGGTAAGTCGCCCAATAAGTTATGATCGAATTCTATGATATCTTGATATGCTCCAGCAAGTGGAATTAGTAAATAACCACCAACAACACTTTTCATTGTACTAATTGGAAAACCATTCAAAGTTTTCTGTTCAGGATAGGTTAGAAGAAAGTCATCTTTGGTAAACAGTTTCTTTTTTGATTTAATTGTGTGATAAGTTGCTACCTTACCGTCACTATCACAGGTTATGTCAAATAAACGAGCAATAGTTTCCGGTTGTTCTAGTAAATCACTTATTGGTATTACTGGAAAATATTGATGAACGAGTACATAATCAGCAATACTATTGAAAACGGAGAAATTTCCTTGTAAGGTAAATTCGGGCATTAATAAAGACCGGATAGTCTCGTTTTCTAAGTAATTACTATACCCAGGAAAATCATAGAATTTCTTTCGGAGGGTTGTTTTCAATTGAAAGGTTAGAAATTCAAAAGCTAATAATTCATCAGGATCTATTAACTTCCCAGACTTTTTATCCCAATCAAACCAATTCTCAATAATTTGTTCGATGCTTTGTACTTGTGATAAACGATCAAACCGCTGTTGAAAATCATCGATGAATTTTTGTTTTGGTTCTTTATCAGGGAAGATAGCATATTTTTCAATTACTCTCACCATTATCATAGTTGATGTGGCTGTTATTGCTCTACCAGATTCGGTTGAAATGTTTGGTTGAAAATCCGGAAGGAATTTAGCTAATTGCTCCACTAGAATTTGAGCATATTTCTCCATAAAATAAGGGTCAAGACTATTGTCATAATCTATTGGCAAACCTCCACCAAAATTGATTGTATCAAGAGAAGTTAATCCAAGATTATGTAATTTCTTGAAAGTATTTGCCATGAATTCAGCAAATGGATAGAAATCAGGGAGAGTTGTTACTTGTGAACCAGGATGAGCATGCAACATAGTTACTAATTTTGATTTCTTTTTCTGTTTGAGAATCTTTACTACTTCTAGCATCTCAGCAATAGATAGACCGAATTTTGAATGACGACCACTTGATTCACCCCAATGACCATGCATTGCTACATAAGGCTTAATTCTCAAAGCCAATTGAACATTCGTTTCTTTAATAGTTTTGAGAGTATCCTTCATCTCAAGAATTGTTTCAATTGAAATGCATACATTATAACCATCTTTTATTGCTTGGTTTATTGTTCGCAGATATTCAAGATCTTTACCACCATTGCACATAATTAACCGATGCTTTTCTGTCTCAAGTGCATGTAGTAATAAAATAAATTCTGATTTGGTTCCAGCCTCAAAGGAGTAGGTTGGATGAGATTTAATAATAGATTCAATAATTAATTTTTGTGAATTAACTTTAATCGGGTAAATAGGAAAATAGTTTCCTTGATAATCATTTTTTATAATAGCCGTATCAAAAGATTGAATTAATTCCTGAATTTGTTTTGTTATTAATTGAGGTACTCTAATTGCAAAGGAAGATTTCTTATATTTTGTTTTTTTATGAACTTGCTTTACAATATCTTGGAATGGTATGCGTTTATCATCAATTACCAGTTCAAGCTGTCCTTTAGCATTTATATCAAGATATGAAAAATCGTTTCGATTTACGTAATAAATCAGTTTACTGTCTTCTAATGTCCATGTCATTTAATTTTACTCCAAAAAAGATAAAGAGAGAGAAGAATTAATCGTCATCCTTCTCTAGTTCTGCCTGTTGGACAGAATCGATCATTCCTTTGAATGCTCGAGTAAGTTCTCCTAATTCATCTTCGCTTTCCAGCAGTTTAGGATCTATCTCTGTCAGTAGTCCATCCATAATATCTCTTCTCGCTCTCCTTGTTGAAAGTTTACGAGCAACCTGTATCAAATGATTGAATGGTCGAGTGATATAAGCTGTTAGAGTTAAACCAACGGCTATACCAATAACTAAGCTTGCACCAGCAATTATCCAAATAATTGTTGTTGTGCTGGATACTGCAGCATTCATTCTTTCCTCTACAGGTTCGATACCAGCTAACGCTTCATCAACAGGTAAGATGATGAGGCTGATATAGTTTCCTTTGCCAACAGGATGATAGGCTAGAAATCTCTCCTGACCATCGCGTGTATAGCGTAGTATTCCAGATTCTCCAGCAACGATCGTCGCTAATTGAGCACTTGTGAGAGCAGAAGTATTATCATTGTGTACCTCAACATCAGAGATGTCTGGGTATTCATCTTCTCCTTCTGCAATTACTAATTCAGGATGGGCAACAACAGAACCGCTACTTGTAATCAGAGAAGCATAACCAGTCTCCAATACTGTAACAGCGAGGATTTTGTCTACCATTGTTTCAATTGAGATATCGCCAAAAATAACACCGATCAATGTACCATTAGAGAAGCTTACACTTCGTCCGATAGTAATCAAAGGAATGCCATCAATTGGATCAAAATATGGTTCAGTGAAAACAATATCACCATTACCTGCAAGAACTTCTGTATACCAATCGTCTGTACTTGGAAACCAAGGGTCAGCAAGTCGTTCAGCATTTGTTCCACCAACTTGACTTCCCGGATAATTGATAAATAAATCAACTCCATCAAAGGGAAGGGCAATATAAAGCCATCTAAAATCAGGTGCATTGTCATGAACAGTTTGGAATGCGTAATCCATACTTGATACACTTTCAAGAGTCTGATTTTGTTTTGATGTCAATGTTTCATAGTCAGCTTCATCAGAGTAGGAGTAATAATAGCTAGAATAATCCCAGCTAAGATCTACTTGGTAGTCACTATCCCAATGAGTATCTGGTGGTGAATGTGTAGAATGCAATGAAGTTGTATTGTCAAACCAAAGATCGTAGTAAACGTCGCGGTCACCGTATCGATTATCATCGCTGAAAACATATTCCAATTCACTAGCCATATATTCAACCATTGACTGTGCACTTGAGAGTTTCTCG
>DAOUWQ010000106.1 GCA_030667035.1 Candidatus Heimdallarchaeota archaeon
ATGGGCTATTTGAACAATACCTACAAGATGCCTTCCGCCAGCAAGAATTGTTGGAAAAGCTGTAACTCCATAAGCCTCTGCTATTTGAGGATCGGTTCCAGCATCTATCGTTTCAACTTCTAAAGCAAATTTTTTCGCAACTTTCTCAATATGATTTAGTGCAACCTTTGACCAAGCATCTCCTTTTCTAACAAAAAAGATAATCTTTGCAGACGCTTTTTCAATAATTTTAGGTGAAATATCAGGAATAGGAACAACACCTGATACTATTTGTTGAACAATTAAACTGAAAGCAGCATCAACATTCGTATCCGTTTTTGCACTTGTGAAAATTAAATTTGCTTTAGCAAGAGGAGTATCGCCTAAAGTTTCAATATTATAAGCTAACGGAAGATGTTTAGATTGAGCCAAATCGAGTTTAGTTCCAACTAAAACAACTGGAACATCCTTTTGGTTATTAGCAGTTCTAAGGTCTTCATACCAACCAGGTAAATTGTCAAATGTTTCAGGTTCACTTAAATCATATGCCAAAATTCCACCAGATGCTCCTTGCAAATATCTTAAACCAATTTTACGTCTGCTCTTCTGACCCGCCAAGTCCCAAATCATAAGTTTCACTTCTGCACCTGGATATTCAAAAGTTCTAACATAAAAATTGAGACCGAGAGTGGTCATGTAGTCTCTCTGAAATCTATCATAAATATACCTTTGAACTAAACTTGTTTTACCTACCCCAGGGTCACCAAGTAAAACAATTTTTCTTTGGTATAATTTTGTCATTAGATTCCAACCTCTTTATGAAAGGTGTCTTAATTCCTTTTGTAAGTTTTGTTTTGTACAACCAATAAATACTAATTTACTACTGTGGTTATTTCATATCCATTCTCAGTAATAATTACTGTATGCTCTGCTTGAGCAACTGGTGTTTGACTTTTACTTACTAACATAGGATAGCGTCTTATTGTCTTATAAGAAATTAACTCTTTTAATGCTTCAAATAACCTTGTTTGAGACATTAATTCCTCTAACCACCTTAGAGCAAAGGGTAACCCATTATATTGCTCAACAAATTCAAGGATTATTTTTGAATCACGAGATTTGGCTTTAGAACCGTGTTTTGAAAAAATGTAGCTATAAGACTCGTCATAAATCTTTTCAGATCCATTTGCTGTCGTTACAAAAGGTTCTATTGCAAGTACCTGACCCACTTTCAATTTTGGTCCGAGAAGACCAAATTTAGGTTTAGAATTCGGAATACTGATTCCAGAGTGAAGTTTCCAACGTTCTATTACATGTCCTGTTAAGTCAGTAACTGGTGTTAATCCTTCTTTACGAATAGTGGTTTCAATCACTTCACCTATTTCACCGGGTCTAACACCAGGTTTAACGATATCAATTGCTTTCTCTAAAGCTTTTTCTGCTACTTGTCTAAGTTTTAAATATTTTTTTGTGCCACCAATAGAAAACGTACGTGCATGATCTGAAATGTATCCATCAATATGTGCTCCTAAATCAATTTTAACAATTGCTCTTTCAGGTAAAACCAAATCATCATCGATAGGTGATGTGTAATGAGCTGCTATTTGGTTCACTGAAACATTGACAGGAAATGACGGTTCAGCAGAATGACTTCTAATTTCTTTCTCGAGAGAGTTACAAATAATTTCCAGTTTCCTACCTTTAGAAACAAGTTTCTTCGATTTTCTCATAACAAGAGCTGCAATTCGTCCGGCTTCTCTATACTTCTCTAATTCTTCGTTGCTTATTAGTGACACAGATGGATTCGCCTCTAAAACCGAAATGACAATAATTATATTGCCTTATTATGTTTGTGTTACCATTCCTTTTTTATGGGCTAAAATTCCACAGCGATTGAAATAGTTTATCCATAACCAATCCGTTAGTGCAGGTCATCTCTGGTACACCACTAGGAACAGATGAGTGGAGGGTTCCCAAATCCATATAGTGTATTGGGGTATTGTTATTCTAGTATAGGATAATAGGTGAGTTAGTGTGAAAAAGGAATATAGATTATTACATATTTCAATAATTACTGGATTACTTTTGATGTCTCAGATTTCACCATTAATTTCTTATTGGCAAGATTATTCTTTCCCAATAAGTGATTGTAGAGAGGACTTGGCGTATATTATCAATGATGAGTATCAGAAACGAGACAAACAACCGTCTATAGATATTATGTCTTTAAACAATAATATTACTTCATCACAAATAGAGCTTAATTTGTATGGGACACCAAGGCTCGATCCATTTCATGGTTATAGAATACTAATAAATTGGAATGGAGTGTTAAACTGGAGTCATATATGGTTTATGGAACATCAGGACTGGAATCTTGCTGTACCCTCCACATCAAATATTACTCTCTGTTTTGCTGGGGGACTAAGTGGTTTTGGTATTTCAAATGGTTCGTATACTAGACTTTGTAATAGTTCGGGAACGCCTATTTTTACTGAATCCAAGGACAATACTGTGAGTCTAGTTGGAAATTCAATTGTCTTTCCTTTTAACCAAACCCTGATAACAACCTCTTCAAAACCTGTTGATGTTCTAGTTGTTACTACGTACAATATTACTACATCCGAAATATCAGGTAATACAACTTTGTTCTTAAATGAGACGTGGTTAGATTCAAATGATGGTAATAGTTACGTTGCCAATTTGTACAAAGTAGCATCACCCCTTGCAAAAATTGATCTTATAGTTTTTATTGGTATACTTGGATTAATAGGTGCAATTCAAGCGATCTATTTGAAAAGAAGGAAGTAATCAATGATTTTCTTCTATTATTTTTTTAATTAGCTTAAATAGTTATTTTTTCTATATCATCCTCGAAAACACAAAAAGACAATCTATTATGATGTGACTTGGATAAAGATGGTTTTAGTAATCTCACAGAATTAATCAGTGGAGCTGACCAGAAAGATTCATCAGATAATCATAGTATTGGTAGGAGTAGTGGTTTTCTTCCATGAAAAAAATAATCGATTCATAAAAATGGTCTACTGCTTTTTCCTTCAATTTCTTCTCAGGAAAACAAATTCTTTATCCAGGTCCAAGCAATCAGAAATAATCTTTTGAGCTCAAATCGTTCTGGAATATTATAAGCAAGCCAAAACGGCAGTGGAGCATTCGTAATGACCAAATAAAGAAACAAGGCAAAAATGCCTAATGATAGCAAAATAACAATAATATCCCACCATTTCAATCGTAAGGAATAGAGATATGTTCTATTTTTGGTTGCATTCCAACCTCGAGATTCTATTGCTTCTGCTAACTGCCAAGAACGTCTCATTGCTGTAGCAAAAATCGGTATAAGCAGAGGGATCATATTTCTAACTCGTTTAAACAAATTACCTCTATCAATTTGTAGTCCACGAGATTTTTGAGCATCAATTATAATATTCGTTTCTTTTGCTAAAGTAGGTATGAAACGGTAAGCAGTACTAATGGCCCAGGCAAAAGAATATGGAAATTTGAATTTGATGAGCGCTTGTGATATGTCATCTGGAGAGACAGTTTGGAAAAATAATCCAAAGAATCCACTAAGTATAATCAGTCTTAAACCCAAAATAATTGCCTTTGTAGTTGGATAATCAACTTTTAGGAGGAGGGCATTTAATATTACCACTAATAAAATAACTGGTGTTAAGAAGAGAAGTGATTTTAACCAACGTTTTGTAAAACGTCCTAAGAAAATCAAAGGAAGCATAATTACTAAGATAATACACATAGGAATGATATGGTCAAGGAAAATGGTGAGGCAAGTAATCGCAATAATGAATAATGTTTTTCCTCGAGGGTCAACAAAATGCAAAGGTGACTTTTGCTCAAGGTAATTGAAATATTCTAGTATTTTTAAACTCAATTCTTCGTCACCTGCTTATTTTTCGATCTTTTGAAATCAAGGCAAGTATATTCTCATATACTTCTTGTTCATTTATTGAGATTGTAAATGAATCATCAATTTGTTGAAGGGATTTGCACAAATCAAGCAAGAGGGGGCTAATTAAATCTGCATCTTGTAAGAGGGTTTGATCTGATAGTACTTTTGAAGTCTCACCATCAGCAACAATTTTGCCTCCTGATAGTACGATAGTTCTTGGTATGAAATCTAAAATGAAATCCATATCATGAGAAACTACTACAACAGTAATTCCTTCATCAGTTAGCTTATTCAAAAATGAACCTAGACGTTTTTTCTGACGATAATCTTGACCATAAGTAGGTTCATCTAGAACTAAAACTTGCTGATTCATAGTTAAAACAGAAGCAATAGATACTAAACGCCTTTCTCCACCCGATAATTCAAAAGGGCTTCGTTCTAATAAATGATTAATTTGAAAGGTATCAACTAGATTTTGAATGGTTGTGTCTCGAGTGGACTCTTCTACCTTGAGATTATTAGGACCAAATTCGAGTTCTTTTTTAACATTTTGAGCAAATAATTGATGGTTTGGATTTTGGAAAGAGTATCCAATAATAGAAGCCATTTTTGAAATAGGTTCTTTAGTAATATCCAAACTATCTATTCGAACAATTCCCTCATTTGGTTTTAATAAGCCATTAAAATGCTTTATTAGAGTAGTTTTGCCTGCACCGTTTTTTCCTACAATTGCTACAAATTCTGCCTTATTAATCTTAAATGTGATATCGTTTAGAACATAATCAGTTTTTGGATCGTATCTGAAGGAAACATTCTCAAACTCTATCATCATTTTCACCTCTTACTTTAAAGTAGCAACTAACTCCTCAACTGTTAATGGTAACTCGTTTGCTTTTTCGTCCAATAAACCAATTTCTTTGTCAAGTTTTAGAAATAGGGAAGGAATCTTTGGTAGCATATTTTCTGGAAATTCTTTATTTTGAAAAACTGTACGGACATCATCAAATACCTTCAATTGTCCTTTTTCAAGAAAAGCTAATTTGTTCGCAAAATGCAGGCATCTGTCTAGTCTGTGTTCAGCAATGATTATTGTTTTTTTATGCTTCGTATTCAATTCATTGAGAAGATTAAGAATTCGCACCGCACTCCGGGGGGAAAGATGCGCTGTAACTTCATCAAGCACCAGAATTGGAGGATTTAGAGCTAAAGCTGAAGCGATTGCTGTTAATTGCTGTTCCCCACCAGATATTGAATAAGGAGATTTATATTTAATTTCTTCTAAATTCAAGAGAGCTATTAATTCATCTACTCGTGAGATAATTTCATTTTTAGGTACACCAAAATTCTCTAATGGAAAAGCAATCTCACGCTCTACTGTAAGATTTGAAATTTGATTTTCAGGATTCTGAAAAACAAAACCAACTTGTTTTGCCAATTGTGTAGTTTCGCTTTCCAAAGTAGATTTTCCGAAAATTTCAACATTGCCACCAAAACTACCAGCGTGAAAATGAGGTATTAATCCATTCAAGCATTTCAATAAAGTTGATTTCCCTGATCCACTGAAACCTGCCAATAAAATAAATTCACCTTCAGCAACTTCAAAAGATATACGCCGTAAGGCAAAAGAATCGCTATTGCGATACTTGAATGAAACGTTATCTATTTTAACTGCAGTTTCTACCACTAAATTAACCTCAAGGAATAACAAACTCTGAGTATAAGAGCGATTATTGTTTTAAATTGCTTTTTGCTTTTTCATATTTTTCAACTTAGGAAAAGGATTAAAGGATTTTTTAACAGAGGGGGGGATAATTTAGAACAAGTTTTTAAAAGTCAGACAGAGGATTTAGAAAAATATGGAAGTGAAATTAGGGAAATTTTCGAAAAAATTGAAAAATTAGATAAAATATCCCAAATAAGCTTTCAAAAATTTGGGATGGTGCGCTTTAATCCTTTTAAAGAGGTCGGAGGAGATCAAAGTTTTTCCATTGCTCTTTTGAACGCGGATAACAGCGGTGTCGTAATAACAAGCCATTATACTAGAGAATTTAATAGGG
>DAOUWQ010000212.1 GCA_030667035.1 Candidatus Heimdallarchaeota archaeon
ATTTATCCTCCACAGATAGTTACTATTTATTTTTATTCAAGAGTAGAATTCTTAACGACTTAGGACTTTTTAATAAGGGTTTGGATTTTGCGGAAAAAGCTTTCGCAAAAAGTGAAGAGTTAGATGATATTGCTTTTGAAATAGATTCTTTATCAAACGTTGTTAATGCTTTAAATCACCTCGGAAAATTAGAGGAAAGTGGGAAACTTTTGTTAAAAATCGAGGAATTAATCAATAAGCTTACAGATGAGGATCAAATACTCTATAGAAAATCTCATCTTTATAAACAGAAAGGAGTTTTGGAAAAAATCTCCGGCAATATAGATTCTGCTGTTGATTTATTTGAAAAGAGTTTTAATCTTACAACGGATGGCGGAACAAAATATGATATTGCTGATGTTCTAAATAATCAGGGATTAATTTATGCTAATATTGGTAATTTAGATAAAAGTATGCTTCTCCTTGCACAGAGTTTAGCGATGTTTCAAGAAATAGGTAACCTCTATAAAATAGCAGGTGTTCTAAATAGTCTTGGAGAAATCTGTCGTCAAAAGGGATATTTAGATCAAGCTCTAAGACACTTTCAACAAAGTACCTCTATTTGGGAAGAGATAGGTAATAAAGAAGCTATTGCAAAATCATTAACGAATATTGGAACAATTTACTACAATATGGGAGAATTTCGAAAAGCTTCAGTGAATTTTGATTTTGGTTTAACATTATTCAAAGAAATTGGTAATTTCATGAGTGTTGCTGAAAGTTTATACAGACAAATACTTCTGAATTTGATTCAAGGAAAGATAGCTGAAGCCGAGAAGTATTATAATGAACTAGAAGAGAATAATAAGCAACATCCTCATAAACCTACAAATCAAATTTTTCGTTTATCGAAAGCCCTCATTTTAAAAAATAAAGGACCTTTTAGAAATCTTGTAAAAGCCATAGAAATTCTCCAGAAAATAATTGCAGAAGATGTTATGAATTACGAAATTATGGTTGATGCTCTGCTGAATTTATGTGAGTTATATCTAGCCGAATTTAAAGTCACAAATGAAAATGAAACATTGGATGATTTAGAAAGCGCTATCTTAACCTTAGAGTATATTGCTGAGAAGCAAAAATCTCAAAAATTATTTGCTACAGCATACTGGTTAAAAGCTCATATATCATTAATTAAGTTGGATTTAGATGAAGCAAAGGAACTTCTCATAAAAGCTCAAAATCTAGCTGAAGAGATTGGCTTGCAAACCTTAGCATTAAAAATTTCTAATGATTACGATCAATTATTGAGTAGTTCTGAAAAATGGGCTAAGTTAAAAGAAGAAAATGCATCCGTTTCACAAAGACTTGAATTATCACAAGTTGATGAATTAGTAAATAGTTTATTACATGAGAGAATTGAAAATATTGAAGATATACCTGATGAAATGCCTGTTTTTGTAACAATATTAGAGAAAAGTGGCAGCTCAATATATTCTAAGGAATTTAGTGATAAACGTAAAATCGATGATCAATTAATTGGTGGATTTCTAGCTGCTTTGAATTCTTTTATCGGAGAAGCCTTCTCCTCTTCTGGAGGGACAATTGATAGAATTAAATACCAGGAATATACTTTTGTAATGAAACCTTCCGAAAATTTTGTTTATTGTTACATATTTGAAGGCTATTCATATTTTGCAACAAAGAAATTGGAAAAATTCATCGAAAAAATTCACAATTCAGAAAAATTACTAGAGGCCTTTGCTGAATTTACAAAAACAGGAATTTTACCTAGTAAAGAATATCAAGAATCAATTAATTCAATAACGGATGAAATATTCTTGTAGAATTATAAAACATTCAAATTATTTGGTTTGTAAAAATGAACAATAAAGATAAAACAAACGAAATGGAAATAAACTTTTTTCCAAATGACTACCGTAGGCATCTATCACTACTATCTGTAGATGAACTTGAATTAATAAAACAATTAAAAGAAAAAACAACAAAAGAGATTGATTATATTACTTTTTGTGAAGGGATAATCTCAATCGCAAAAAAAGAGATTGGAAAATATCCAAATCTCGAAATGCTTGCAATAGAAATTGCTTATGATAATAGAAAATTTTCTGATTTAAAATTTCTTGGGGAAAGGTCAACTAATCCCTCATTGCTATATTTTTTATCTATGGGATATTTGGAAAAAAACCTAATTAAAAAAGCAAATGACATTCTGAAGATGTCTGAATCACATATTGAAATTGACAATAATACAATTCTTCATGAATACCTTCTGACTAAAGCAATGATTTCCAAAGCTAATGGAGATTATTTAGGGTCATTATTTACAATTATGGCTGCTAAAGAATATTTGAAGAAAAGTGATTTAGATGAATTAAGTTTTCAAACTTCTCTTGTACGGATTTTAGCTGAAGAAAGCTCTGTGCTTTTACATTTGGGACGAACAACTGATGCAATAAATTCAATAAAAGAAGGGTTATCTTTATCCTATGATTTGAAAAACACCTTTTTCACAATAATCTTTGAATTATATTATGGGAATTTTCTAATTGAATACGAAAGAGATTTCAAGTCAGGAAGTGAATATCACAAAAATGCTGCCAAGATGGCACAAAAATTTAGAAATCCATTTTTAATTGCATATTCTCTAGAAACAATTGGTGTAAATCTTAAGAAACAAAGAAAATTAAAAGAAGGGTTAAACTTCTGCGAACAAGCAGAGGTTATATTTAATGAAATAGGTGATGAGAGAAGGCAACGGATAATTGCAAATACCATCGCAGATCTACATTTATCTTTTGGAAATAACTCAAAAGCGTTGGAAATTTTAGAAAAACTAGAAGCAAATGATGATTCAGATTTAGAGACTTTATTTAACCTAATAAATACTCACATTCGAAATGATGACTTAGATAAAGCAGAACTGTATTTAGCTAAAGGGCGAGATTTAATTAAAGGAAAAGGATGGGTAAAAGGTGAGTTTCAATTAATCTTTTTTGAAGGGTTAATCAACTTGCAATCTGGTGTCTTTGATGAGGCTGAAAAATTACTACTATCAGCTCGAGATATGGCCAAAGAAAATAATCTTGAATACTTAGCAATTCAAGCAAACATCCAATTACTAAGTGTATTGGTAAATAAGAATCTCATTTTTCAATCAAAACGAAATTTCAAGAAAGCTAAGGATGCAATTGAGGACTTGCATCAAATGAGAAAAATTGATGTTGATTCATATGATTATGATTCAATTGAACTTTTGAAAGCGATTCTACTGTATTCAAATAAAGAATATGATCAAGCAAAAGAAATTTTTGATGTATTACAAAGCAATTTCGAGAATTTCGGAGAAGTAACTAGGAGAAAAATAGTTGCTGATTACTTAGAAAAAATCAATATGATAACTAGTAGAAAAAACCAGATAAAAGATTTTGAAGAAGATTCTGAAATTAACTATTCATCAAGCCAAATACTAAATCCGAGTATGGATAATAATAGACCAATTTACTTAACAAAGGATAAACCTAACATCTTCTTAATCATTTCTGATTCAGGAGTACCAATTTATAGTTATTATTTTGAGGATAGCTTTAGTATGGATAAATCACTAATATCTGGATTTATTACTGCTATAGTTCTCTTTACAGACGAACTCAAATCCACAAAGGAGGAGAAGAACTTTGATGCTGATAAAAATAAATTACAATCTATCAGACACGGAGACTTTGAAATCCTTATGGAAAAAAGAGAGAAGTTTGTTACTGCGATAATTGCTGATAAAGAAACCTACTCATTAAGAAGAACTCTAATTACATTGACGAATAAATTAGAAAATTATTTCAGAGATTTCGATTTCTATTATTCTGACTTATCGTCTAAACAATCAAATTATATAAAAAGAAAGATCGTAGAAATGTTTTGATCTCTTAATTCTTTCTGAAATTTGAGAAATTGAGAGAATGATCTTTCTAAGAAAGATCACTATTTCTCGATACCAAAATTGAGTCTTATTATTTCTGCGAAGAGTGTTTTATCGAAAGTATTATTATCTATTTGTGTTGTAAAAAGTGACATGATTGTTTCAGCTACCACTCTTGCTGAATGAAAATTAACTTGTCGGTTTGCGCTAAGTATACACAAATATTTTCCTCTAGTCACCAGAATTTTAATTGATTCTTCACTTTCGAAGAGTTCTAGTGCAGTGTTGTTTGATAAAATACTTTTATTGCCAAGAATAATATTTGCGATTTCCTTGTTATCTTGTCCTAAACTTTGTTCATCTAGGAAAGGTATATCACACATGACGTTTCCATCAAACTCTGCTATGACAATTTTTCTCAAATTAGGTGATTCTTCAATTCTTTGAAGTTTATTAAACATCCATTTCATAGCCTCATCGATATTTTCTCCATTTAGAGCAGATACTTCAAAAATTCTAAACGAATGGATTTTGTTAAGATCCTCACCGAATCTTTTCAAATTAAAGCTGGTGATTATCTCTTGTAGATTCATCCCCGGTCTATCTCCTCCTCTATCTAGTTTTA
>DAOUWQ010000180.1 GCA_030667035.1 Candidatus Heimdallarchaeota archaeon
CAACTATTACGTTAAAGTCTCCTTAAAAGGAAAGAAGAATATTGAAATTATCGCTGAAAAAATATTTGATAATCCATATTTGAAGTCATTGTTTTCAGGTGAAACTGAACAATCAACTATTCTTTATTCTACTACCTTGACATGCCCACATACTTCAAGTGATAATCTTGCTTCGCTGTTATCAAAGTATAAAAACAAGGATTTAATTGATGATTATAGCATTCAATTAGTACGAAGAAAAATTCACTATGGTACAGTAACCTCTTACCCGTACAAAAACACAATAAAGAATTTTGAGTCATTCATAAGTGAAGAAGAAGAAGAAAATTTAAAAAAGTATATTTTCGCTGATGAAAAACGTGATTTTTCAACTGAATTCGAGTACTACTCTGATTTACTAGATTATAATCTTCTTAACTTTTTATCTCTATTAAAAGGCAGATATTTGATTAGAGCAAATTATACAGTATGGATTAACGAGCTCACTAAATTATACGCAAAAAATGATTTATCGAATTCCACCCTAAATGAGAAAATTGACTTTCTTAATCAAATCGATATTAGAGCAAGACGTAGAGATTTTCTTTCATACTCTCTTTTTATGCTAAATTTCAACAGACGAGGTTCGGATATTTTAAATATTGAAATTCCATTACTTGATTATTCTAAAGAAAAAGAAATAAATGACACCATTGAGAAACTTCGAGTGTTCTCCTTTTTAGGACAAATGAATGTTTATGACTCGATAATCCTAACTATACCAGGGACTAATGCCCAACATCCAATTAGAAATACTATTGAGGATCTTTTCAACAAGGTTGATGTTTTTCCAACCTTTTATACGATTAAAATGATGAAGTCAAGATTCATACCTTATCATGAGTTATATGACTTTGATAAGGGCTCTTGGAAAGTTTACTAATTTAATTGAAAAATCATTTTTATTTAGCTGATTTCTCAATTAAAGCTGTTGCCATTAGTATTCCACCTTGAAATGAAATACTAGTGGTTTTGAAAAATAAAATTGTTCTCTATGACACTTGTTGAATCAGTAATATTTATCCTTGAATATTTCATACATCACTGAAAACTCGACTTTCTCAGCATCAAGTAATGCAATAAATTCTGATTGCTTAATTTCCTGCTCAGTAATTTGTTCGAGTAGTTCTTTTGGTTTTGGCAGTCTTCCTCTTTTATTCCAATCTTGATGCTGAAGAATGTATATCTTCTTTATTTTTTTGTTTTCAAGAGTAAATTCTGTAAATTTCTTTAGTGCATCTGGTTTCACAATTTTGTGAGAAAAGAGGAGAACATAATCACCGATTTGTTTTTCCTTGAGGAGTGGGAGAAAAATCTCACAATATTCACATAAATAATTGTATTTTCCCAAGTTTTCTGGGTCATAAAATTCCCATTCTGAACGACAAACTGGGCACGTTAAACATATATCACAATCCGCGTGTTCAGTTTGTCCTAAAAAATCACTTAAAGAACCATTTCCAAAACGCTCAAAGTCCTTTTCTTTCCATTGATCCTGAGCTATTATAAGAATACAAACATGTTCATTTTCTAGCATATTGTTCCCAATCTAATTCAAAAGACTTGCTTCATATATCTTTTGGGAAATACATTTTTCAAAAAAGAATTGATTTTTCCTCTAATTTCAGAGGAAAAAAACAATCAAAATATTTTACATTCCATAGTATTTTGGTAGAATGAAGTAGGTTATATTCTCAGTAACAAATCTCCTAACGATTAATAAAAGGAATTGTTGTAATAAATCTCCAGCGTAATAATTTAATTTTGGTTTTCTTGCTTTGATGATTCTAGTAACCTTTCTTGATATTGCAATAGGTGGAGGCATTACAATTAGATTCTTTATTATTACTGACCAAACCTGCTCAGATTTTTTGAAATGTGCTGATTTCTTGTCCATTGGATTATTGTCTATCATCTCTTTGAGATTAATTGAATCCAATTCTCCGAATGTACCATTTGTGAGTTTTCCGGTATTCTTGTTAAAGTTTGTATTCACATCACTTGGTGTGAGCGAAGAAACTTTGATATTTAATTGTCTTAATTCTACGTGTAATCCTTCCGTTAGTAATTTTATAGCTGCTTTTGAGGCACAATAGTGTGATTGGAATGGTATTGCAATCAATCCGCCTAAAGAGCCGGTGTTTATTATCTGTCCTTCTCCACGTTCTTTCATAAATGGTAGAACAGCTTTTACTGTTCGTAACACACCGAAGAAATTCGTATCAAATGTTTTTTGCCAATTTTCCATTGAGAGGCCTTCTGCACTCTCATAAAAGCTTATACCGGCATTATTGATCAAAACATCTATTCCTCTTCCATTTACTGCTTTTGCTTTTTCATTTATTTCTTTGATTGTGTCATTAACCTCTTTATCTGAGGTAACATCCATTTTATAGAATTGAATTTTTTCCAGGAGGTCATCTAGATTATCAATGATCTTTTTTGGTGCTAGAGTCCTTCCAGCTTTTACTTCTGTTTTTTCTTTGTTAGAAAACTTCCATTTAGTGTGATCTCGTAAATATATTTTTTTTAATTCTTTCAAATCAGGATTCTTTTTCCTGCTTGTTCCAAAGACTGTATAACCTTTTGATAGTAAATACACTGCGTGTGATAATCCTAAACCAGATGTTGCGCCTGTAATAACAATTGCTTTTGCCATTTTTCTATCTCCTAGAAGTTTGTTAGCAGAATATCTTATTACTACTTTTAGACTTTTTCCCCAATATTATTGGTCCGAGTTATCGTTGTATTTCCATCTATTAATTAAGATTCATTAGAAAGAATCAAAAGTAAAATTGCCTACTGAAAAAATGATTATCTGAATATAGATGGATGTCTCTTCCTATGATTAAATTGATTGCTTTAGACTTCGATGGAACCACTGCTGATACAATGCCCACTCTTGAGATGTATGCTGTTGAACTTATGGTTCAATATTATGCTTTAGAAGAGGAAGATGCTAGAACGCAATATCGTAGTACTACTGGATTACCTTTTGAACAGCAAATTGGTATGCTTTTTCCTGGCAATGAGAACAATATTACAGTCATAGAGCAGTTTGAGCAAAAGAAAATAGAAGGGATTTTCGATCTTCCACTATTCAAAGATTCAATTAAGACAATTAATTATTTTCGAGCTGCTAACTATAAAGTTGCTATTTCCAGCTCTACTACTCAACCCATTATTGAAAAATATTGTAAATTGAAAGGTTTAGAAGTTGATGGCATACTTGGTTATCGCAAGGGTTTTGAAAAAGGCAAAGATCATTTTGACTTCTTAATGAAAGAATTCAATCTAGATTCAACAGATATCGTTTATATTGGTGATTCTCTCAAAGATTGTGAGCGAGCTCAAAATAGTGATATTCTCTTTATTGGAAGGATTGGTATGTTCTCTCGAGAACAATTTGATGTGCTCTCTAAATCCCATCTTTATATCAACGAATTAGTGGAATTAAAAGAATTGATACCAATTTTAAATCAAGATTAAATGAGTATTCGAGTGTGAAGCAATGAAAATTCGAGCATCAATCGGCACTGCAGCTGCACTGGGTTTAGAAAAAATTAGAGTACTTGTTAAACCGACTACTGCTTATTTGATGCTTTATTCCGAATCTCATTGCCAATCAAATTGTATGTTTTGCTCCCAAGCTCGTGATAGCCAAGGGAATACAAACCAATTATCTCGAGTGCTTTGGCCTGTTTATGATTTATCTGAATTAATAGAACGATTTGAAACAATTGATTCGGGCATTAAACGAATTTGTATTCAAACTATTCGGTTTGAAAACTCAACAACTGATTTGATGAATATTCTAACAATGCTTTCCAAAAGTTCGATTATTATTCCACTTACGGTATGTAGTTATCCGGTCACTAAGACAGAATTTGAAGAAATGAAAACATTGGGTGTTAAAAGAGTTGGAATTTCTTTTGATTGTGCTACACCAGAATTATTTGATAAAATCAAAGGATCTAAGAGGGGAGTGGATATCTCTTGGCAAACCCTTGAAAAAGCGATGGTTGATGCAATGGAAGTCTTTGGCAATAGGTTTGTTAGCACGCACCTAATCATCGGTTTAGGTGAAACTGAGCAACAAGCAGTGAATTTTCTCCAACGATTTTATGATAAGAAAGTTACCGTCGGCTTATTTGCTTTTACTCCTGTGCGTGGAACTGATTTAGAAAAACTACCTCAACCAGAGATGGCTTCTTATAGAAGAATCCAGCTTGCGAGATATTTGATTTTCAAAGGGACAAGCTCCTTCTCAAACATGTCCTTTTCAGAAGAGGGGACAATTATTGATTTTGGAACACCATCAGTAGAAATTAAAAACGCACTTGTTTCAGGAAAACCCTTCAAAACATCAGGATGTCCTCATTGTAACAGACCATTTTATAATGAATCTCCTGGCAAAGAACTGTATAATTTTCCGACTGATTTAAATTCTCAAGAATTGTCTGAAGTTGAGCAATACTTTACTAAATTTATGAATTAGTATAGCACGAGTTAAAACAATTTGAACAAGTTTTAATATTGTGATGACAGTTATGTTTCTAATTGAGAAATGATTTTTGGAAAGTGGAGTAATATGTCATCAGAAAAATATATTATTTGTCCCCATTGCGGAGGAATTGCTGATAATAATTCTCTTTATTGTGGAACTTGTGGAGGTAATGTGAAAGAACAAAAGAAAGGTGTTTTCGAACCAAAAAACACCCAACCTCTTTCATCGCAAGACAATAATCAAGTGAGTTACACAGAGCAATTCGGTTATTCTCATCCACAATC
>DAOUWQ010000123.1 GCA_030667035.1 Candidatus Heimdallarchaeota archaeon
CTATCCTTTCGCTAACACCAGTTGCACTAATACTCGTTGTAATAGTTAATAGTTCATCAATTGCCTCATCAATTTCAGAATTTCCTGTGATGATTGAATGTTGAGTATCAAAACTACTATTGTCTAAATAGATGAATCGTTGGTCATCAAATTTATAAGAGAAATCATTCAACATCAGAGTATTTCGAGGTTGAAAACTTAGCTCACCATAAGTGCCATCCATCATTGAATTTAGATAATTAGTATGAGATGTGAAATTTCGCATACTATCTTCAAATATGAATGGGTTGGCCATAAATAAAACTGAACCACTGTCTTGAATAAATTCAGTTAAAGCTAATTTCTCTAAATCTGTATATGGATCTGTAGCTAGATAGTATGGAGCCGGTAGGATAAGTAAATCTGCTCCACGAAGATTTGTTAATGTGAAATTATCTTCATTGATAATTACTTCAGCATCATATTTTGTTTCCAATAAATCTAAAGCAGATTGCATATGGGTATTATTGAAAGAAGTTTGATGAGCAACATCAAAAATAACAATTGGTTTTTCACCCTTAAAACCGGCAGTTTCAAAAGTACCTGGTGAAGTAAAGCTCATTTGAATAACAATAGCTAGCAAAGCCATAACAAACATAGTAGTATAGAATTTCTTAGAGTTCATATGCATACATCTACCATTTTTTCGTGAATAAATTTGATGGGTAATTCTATGAGAAGTGTTCGTCACTTATCGATTATTTAACTTTTTTGAAGGTTTAGATTTACAAGTAATAAATCAGTATCCTTTTTGACTGAAATTCTGCTTTATTTATGAATATTTAAAGATTTATTTGATGTGGCGAAAGAAAAATATAAAATAGACTTAAAACCGAAGAGGAACAAGAAGAAAATGAGGTTAAATGATGACAACTATCTTTCTTGCAGTAACAGGAGCACAAGGTTCAGGTAAATCTGTTTTTACAAACATCGCCAAAGACAAGTATAATATTCCAACCTACCGTTTGGGCAATATCATAATTGAGGAATGTAAGAAAAGAGGATTGGAAATTAACGGAAGAAATATGGGGAAAATGTCATCAGTATTACGTTATGAGGGCGGAAAGCAGGTTATTGCAAGTAAAGCAATTTCGGCTATTCAAAAAGATCTCGAGAAGAAACCAAATTTGTTGATTATTGATGGAATCAGATCCTATGAAGAGTTAAGCTATTTCCGTGAGAAGCTAAATGATGTAAGATTAGTAGCAATAATGACCTCATTGAAGAAACGAAAACAAAGAGTAGAAAATCGGAAAAGAATAGATCTTGGTACATTAGGGGATTTTGAAGAGAGAGAACAAAGAGAACTTGCATTTGGATTAGGGGATGTAATAACAAAAGCAGATTACTTTATTTTAAATGAGGATATAAATAAAGAAGAATTTGTCAAGCAAATTGAAAACCTTCTCAAACAAATTTTAGATGAAAAGTAATGAATTCAGAAGAAGAGTTTTTTTAGATGACCTGCAAAATCTGCAAAGTCATCATTTTGTTGTTTAGTTGATAAACTTACCAACTATGGGATCTTAATTTTGCGGAAGCGCCAAAACCACAACTAGCACAAATTGATTTTTTCATATTGTAAGAATTATTTCCACAGCGTCTACAGCGCATGTGAGTTGGAGTGCGGTTTGCTTTTCCTTTACTTGCAGTGCCTTTAGTCATTCATTATCACCTTATTTTAAATAATCTTTGTTTCTATTTTTTATCTACGGAGGGAGGTGGACTAATGATAATAACATTGTCACCACGTAAGATGATTGTTCCTAAGGAATTGTTTCCATCATCCTTGATTTCCTCAGCATCCTCTAAAGTTAAATTGAGATGTGCATCGTAATTCTTCAGTTTACCTCTTAATTGGCGTCCACCTTTCAATTTCACTAAGACGATTCCTCCAAGTGACATTGAGAGAAGATCCATAGGTCTATCTTTGTTCAAACGTCGTTCTGGTTGCGGTTTGCTCATTTTATTATTCTCCAAGGAATACAAGATTAGAACAATCTATTCTTCAATGAAAGCTATCGCTTTTTAAATGCTTTCTTTAATATTCAATCTTGTAAAATATTTACAAATTTAAGAGCTTTGATAACTTGAGCATTAAACTCTATAAAAAATTTTTTGACCAATGCTGCCAAAAGAATAAAAAATAATCAAAAGAACTCTTAAAATAATAGCTAAGGAAGGCTTGCAATGGAAATTACTCGTAGACATGTAATTAGAAAAAAGGATTTCAAGGAACTTAAAGAGAAGTTAAAGGTGGTTCTAGGGGATGAAGTTGATTCCCTATTTGATAAGGGTGCAGAATTAGTTGTTGCAGATATCGGTGAATTTTATGCTGAAAACAAAAAGATTTTAGCTTTTAAAATTGGAGACAGAGTATTTCCTAGCCTTCGAGTGCTTAATGAAGGATTAATAAAATTGCCTTCTGTTACTGTTGATATGGGTGCAGTACCATACGTTACAAATGGAGCAGATGTAATGGCTCCAGGTATAACACAAATTTCAGATGAACTAAAAGCTGGAACAATAATTATGATCATCGATGAGAATTTTGGTAAAGCTCTTGCTATTGGAGAATTACTTTATGATGGAAGTGAAATTCAAAACATGAAAAAAGGCAAGGCGATAAAAAGTATTCATTATGTAAATGACGAGATATGGAAAATCGAATTGTAAGAGAGAGGACATGATTGGTTCAAAGCAATTCCATTCTTTATGACCTAAATGAAAAAAAGGGATGGTTATTAAAATCATCAAAAGAGGGTACCTGGCATTCGAAATGGTTGCAATTAGGACGCACAAATTTTATTGAACCGTGGACTGATGGAAAATTCCGCATAAACTTGTTTCTTATACATACCCATTCCAAAGAATGACAATTAGAATACCAAATATAAAAGGTGACAAGGTTATAGTTGAATGAAAAACGTTCAACTTAACCTCGCAAATCTAGCATAATCTTACTGTTTCTAGAACATCTGGAGCTTTTGTTTCAACCTTGAGCATTTTATGCAAAGTCGATGCTAAAGATATACATTTACTTTTCTCGCCATGTATCAGGAAGATTTTTTCTGGACGAGGATTCACTTTACGTGCGTAATTTAGAAGTTCTTTTCGATCACTATGACCTGAGAAACCAATAATAGTATGAACTTCCATATCAATTCGCAACATACGTGCATGACCTTTTTCCATCAGAGTAATTTCATTAACATTTTTCTGAACTTTTCTACCAAGTGAACCTTCACCTTGATATGAAACGAAAAGAATGGAATTCTTAGCATCTCCAGATAGTTTCTCAAAATACTCTACTGAAGGACCACCTGTTAACATACCACTGGTGGCAAGAATAATACAAGGATCTCCACCAATAATTTGTTTTCTTTCGTCTCTTCCTTCTACTCTATGGAAACAGTCAGCTAAGAATGGGTTTTGACCTATGTGGAATATTTTCTCACGGAGTTTCCGGCTAAGATATTCAGGATGGCAAGTTGTTACAGCAGAAGCTTCAGAAATCATACCATCCATATAAACTGGAACAGCAGGTACTAATTTCCTAGCAATCAAGGATTCTATAACAATTTGTAATTCTTGAGCACGTCCTACTGCTAAAACTGGGATGAGTACTTTTCCACCTCTTTCTAAGGTGGCACTTATAACATTTCTAATATGAGCTTCAGCTTCTTTGTTGGAAGGCATTATATCTTGTGGATTACCATAAGTGGATTCCATAAAGAGTGCTTCCAATCGTGGGAATTTTGAAACTGCAGAATCTAAAAGATTAGTTTGACGATACTTAAAGTCTTGAGCGACAGCCATATTGTAAAGTCCATTACCAATATGTAAGTGTACTATAGCTGATCCCAAAATATGTCCTGCATTATGCAGTGTTAATCGGATATCCGGTGAGATATCGGTCACTTCTCCATAATTTAATGGGATTGTATGAAGAACAGTTTTTTTCACGTCTTTTGTACTATATGGTAGAAGTTTTCCTTCTTTTTTAGCTACGTCCAAATAATCAATTTGAAGTAAAGTCATTAAATTGCTTGTTGCTTTGGTTGTATAAACAGGTCCCTCATAACCATATTTGAAAAGGTATGGTAAAAAGCCACTGTGATCAAGATGAGCGTGCGTGATAACTACGGCATCCAAATTCGAAATAGAAAATTCCAAAGCATCTAATCTTGGAAACATTTCTTTAGATGAATTACGACCGACGTTTACACCACAATCGATTAAGATATTACTTTCAGGGGTTCTTAGCAAAGTTGCACTTCTCCCTACTTCCCGATAACCACCTAAAGAGGTAAATCGAACCCAATTTGTTTCAAACATTTGCTTTCGATGTATTCTCCGGCCTATTTTTCGCAATATTTTTTTGCGTGCCTCGCTTTCAGTAAAAAGAATGTTTCGCACAGTTTTAACAATACGTGAATCTAAAGGAGGAGTTCTTGAAACGCTTGGTCTCCAAAATGTTTCCGAGGTAATTTTTCGCAAAGTTTCTCCACTTTTTCCAATAACAAGACCAGGTTTAACAGCCTCAATAAGAATTTCCCCAATATTGGGATCAAATTGAATCGAGCTTATTTCTGCTTCCTTAGGGACGAGTTTTTCAACAATTGTTTTAGCTTTTTCTTCCTTCATACGTACAGATGGATCAGAGCGAATAACAATACGTTTACGTAAATCCTTTGCTAAATTTTTTACCAATTCTCCATTATCAACCAATATCTGAGGATTACGAGAATAAACTGCCACTTCAGGTCCTTCAAATTCTATTTCAGATATATCAGCAGAAGGAGGTGTTTTCGCTAGAATCTGCGATTTAATTTCATCCAATGTTTCTTGACTAATTAGCATTATTTTTTTCTCTCATTACAAAGTAATTTTTTTTAGTTACAACAGAGATAGTTTTTTCCGTTTATTTTAAAATTCAAGCTTTTTTGGCGACCGTTAGTATAGTTCTTATTTTGATTTTATTTATCGATGTCTTTGATTTCAAGTTTCTTCTCTAATGAAGAGAGATTTTTACTAATGGAAATTTTTTCTAAAACGTGGTTTTATCCACAGTGTGAGATTACGGCAGTTAATGCCAAAAAAACTCCTTGTTTTAAATTTGAAGTCTAATCATTTATAAAACTATTCTTAGTGAAATATTTTGACTATTAAACAAATTGGAGTTAAAATCATCAAAGTAGATTATTGGATTATTACAAACAAGAAGGGCAGTTTTTTTTTATTTTTCTCTATTCGGAAAGCATTTGTATAATAACGTATTAAAAGAGTGAATCTTGAATGAAAGATAATAAAGTAAAATTTTGAGGAGATTTTCTTGGATAAAAAAAGGAAAATTGTTGAGTCAGTTCCAAATTATAGCGAGGGAACTGATGGTAAAGTCGTTGAAGCAATTGTCGATGAAATTCGAAAAACACCAAAAACAAACATCATCGATATACAATACGATTCTGATTACAATAGAGCAGTAATTACATTCGTTGGTGAGCCTGAAGCAGTATTACAAGCAAATATAGCTGCATCAAAGAAAGCTCTTGAACTAATTGATATGACTAAACATAAAGGTCAACATCCAC
>DAOUWQ010000359.1 GCA_030667035.1 Candidatus Heimdallarchaeota archaeon
CATCAATAGCAATAACAAAATCTGTTTGTTTGGTATTATGAATCCAAGGAATGTGTTTATCACCAATTCCTTCTATTCGATGATAACCAAAACCATTTTGTAACATAGTTGGACATTGTAGTGATTCTCCTGCGACAGTTTTTGATTGAGGATGAATTGTTTTCAGATAATCTGCAGCACCTAAGGTTCCTGCAGAACCGGTGGTTAAACACACACCACGTAATTTGGAATTATTCATTTCTTTAACAAGAACTTCTTGCATAGAAGGTCCAGTGACTTCGTGATGCCATAAGTGATTTCCAAACTCATCAAATTGATTGAAAATAACTAATTTATCTCCCCGCTCTTTTCGTAACTCCGAGCATTTATCAAAAATTTCCTTAACATTACTTTCACCACCAGGAGTAGTTATAACTTCACCTGCAACAGATTGCAACCACTTGAATCTCTCTTGAGACATCTCTTCCGGAAGGATAGCTAAAGATTTGCATGCTAATAGAGTAGCATCATATGCACCTCCACGACAATAATTACCAGTAGACGGCCACACCGCTACTTGGGATGTGGGATCGAATTGCCCAGTGACCAATTTAGGTATTAGACACCCAAATGTAGCACCAACTTTATGTGAGCCCGTTGGGAACCATTTACCTACCATGGCAATAATGCGAGCTTCAACACCGGTTAGCTCAGGAGGTAGCTCAATATAATTAGGGTGAGAAGAAAATTTTCCACCTTTGTCTTTCGGTTCATTTTTCCAAGTAATACGGAAGAGATTTCTTGGATGCACTTCCCAAAGACTCAGTGATGATAATTCTTTGGTAATTTCTTTTGGAATTAGATTTGGATTTCTTTGCTCTTCAAAGGTAGGGATAATAATATTTCGCTCTCGAGCAACTTGAACAGCTTTTGAAAGGATTTTTTCATTTATTGTTAAATTAATCATAAATATACCACCACTAGAGTTTCAAGATAATCCATATGAGCATATTAGTTTGTGTTATAAGAAATTTTTGTCTTGCTAGACTACACAAAATATTCTTTTATAGGTTAGAACTCATTTATCGAGTAATTCTTAAACAATTGTACTGGGTTCAAACGATGAAAGACGGTTATGATATTGCAGAACATGCAGTAGAATACGGAACCAAAAAAGGAGCATCATATATTGAAGCTCGTTTTGTAGATTCTCGAAGCGAAGGATATACTACTAGAAATGGTGCCATCATTGGTGGAGGAGAAACCTTCTCCAAAGGCATTGGTATCAGAGTAATTGCTGAGGGAGGAATTGGATTCTGTTCTACGGCAAAATTAGAGAAAGAAAATATAGAGAAAGCAATAGATGTTGCTTTGAAAATGGGTCGAGCGAGTAAGAGAAAAACACCTATCATTTTTTCTGAAGAAGATGTTGTAGAAACGAAATGGCAATCAGATGTCAAACAACATATTGAAGATAAATCAGATGAAGAGAAAGTTCAGTTTGTTATAGATTTAGATAAAACACTCGTTAGCCAAGACTTCGGTGAAAGCTTAGTTATGCGAACACTTCTGCTGGAGATGAATAGGAATAAGAAATATATTGTGAACAGCGAAGGATCAAAAGTAGAATCAGATAAATCGCTAATTGCTTTTTATACTTTCAACACCGCAAAAGGGCCTCTAGGTTCAGAACAAAGATTTTATGGACAAGCAAGTTCCAAAGGTTGGGAATGGTTCAAAGAAGATAATATAGTTGAGCTCATCATTGAGGACAATCGAGCATTAGTTAAAACTGCAAACCATGCGGAAAACATGAAACTTGGTGTTACTGATGTTGTTGTTAGTGGAGAAGTTGCAGGAATTATTGCACACGAAAACACTGGACACCCCTCAGAAGGAGATCGAATTTTAGGAAGAGAAGGTGCTCAAGCAGGAGAATCATTCTATATCGATTTGCTTGAAAAACAAAAATTAGGCGAAATTAAAATTGGTACAGAGGCTGTGACACTAATTGATGACCCAACTCTGCCTGGAAGTGCGGGATTTTATCTCTATGATGATGAATGTGTGAAAGCAAGACCAAGATATCTGATAAAAGAAGGAATGATAAACGATCTACTGCTTAATAGAGAATTTGCCTCACGTTTTGAAACAAAATCGAACGCATCTGCAAGAGCAATTGGTTATGATCGCGAACCATTGGTTCGAATGGCTAATACCTATTTTGCACCGGGAGAATATCAAGTTGAAGAATTGATTGAAGATGTGAAGAAAGGCATCTATATGAAGAGCTTTACCGAGTGGAATATTGATGATCGTCGCTTCCAGAGCAAATACGTTGGTCTCGAAGTTTATCTCATTGAGAATGGAGAAGTAACAGAGACGATGATTCGTAGACCCACGCTCGAACTCACTACTTTTGGTTTATTTGGTGGTGTAGATGCAGTTTCTAAAGACACTGAATTCCCATATGGAACCTGTGGGAAATCGGATCCATCCCAAGGTGCACCGTGTTGGATGGGTGGCGCGCAAGTAAGAATGAGAAACATTCGCTTAGGAGGAGAATAAGATGACTGAGAATTATCCTGAAAAAGTAATCAAACTTGCTCAAAAAGAAGGAGCGACAGAAGTAATAGCAAAGTTAACTCAGAACCCTAGCTATCAAATTCGATTTTCTAATTCCAACATTGATATTTCCAAGAAATGGGATGCCAATGTGTTAGAAATATTCCTAGCAGTTGGTAAAAAAATTACCCAAGTAGATATTCAAGATCCTACAGAAGCTAAAATAGAAAAGACGATTCCTCGTGCAGTTAGCTTTGCAAAGAAAATGCCCGATAGTGATCTCTACGCAGGTATGCAACAAAAAGTTCATTCGTACAAGAAGATCGATGGTCTCTATGATAAACGAACACATAATCTGTTTGAAAAAGCACCTGAAATGGTTAATATAGCCATTGATTCTGCTATAGAAGCAGGAGCAAAACGAGTTGCAGGTGTGCTCTATTTTGGTAGTGTAAAAACTGAGCTAATGACAGGTTACGGAGTTTCTGCATCCTATGACGCTTCTTATTATCGTTCTACGATTCGTTCATTTGTTGATAATGAAAGCAGTGGACAAGACATTGTTGTTGGCAGAGATTTGAGCGACTTGGAAAAGAAGATGACTCTTGCAGGTAAAAATGCAGGCAAAATCGCTACTATGGCTGTTGGTGGAAAGCAAGGCAAAGCGGGTAAATATGATCTTATTATGAGTCCAACAGTAGCAGCTAATATCCTTGG
>DAOUWQ010000284.1 GCA_030667035.1 Candidatus Heimdallarchaeota archaeon
GATATTTGATCAATGTCACCCATTATCTTCTGCCCAGATTTGATTGGGATGAGTCCATATAAAAGAATAATTCTTTTGTACTGTCGAAATAGAAAGAAAGAGAGAAAGAAAGACTAGTAATTTTTAGAATGAATTTCCAGAGATATCTTTATCTCGAAAATATCAATCAAGTTTTCTTTTTCTGAGGATTACAATAAATGAAGCAAGACCAAATACACCAAGTATTATTGAGAGTAAAATTATTCCTGTTTCTTCAGTTGTTGGTGTAGTTGTAGGTGTTGGAGAACTTGTTGGCGGTGTGGTAGGATCAGGTGGTGTTGTTGTTTGGGTAGAATACAATACGATATAATCAAAATCATCGATACCGGTAGCACCACATTCTGGATGGTAATAATGTGTACCAACCTCTGAAGAATAGTATTTTGTTTGCCAAACATTAGTGGATATTTCAGTCCAATTTAGATCTAATTGTCCTGCTGTTGGTGTTTCAACATAACCACCAAAATCTGCTCCGGGACCATGCAAATAATTGTATGTTAGAGTTATTACTCCATTGTCTTCAATAGAACTTACTTTCTCAATTCGATGTTTGGCAGTAGCCCATCTAATTAGATTCTTACCAAATTGATTGTTTTGCGTGCCACTCGAATAAAGATCTAAATATCCATCTGTATCGAGAACAAAATTAGTTGTTAAAACAATAACTCGGCCTCCACTGCTTGTCTGAGTACTGGCACAAGTTGCATATTCAGATCCGGAATAGAGTTCCGTTAATTGAACAGCATCACCTGAGAGTGCTAATGATCCTCCATAATGAGTTATTGTATCAACACCAACTGTTAGTGGGTGATTTGTAACAGTATCAACATCTACTGTAGATGATCCAGTCCAAACTGTATCACGTACATGAATACCATATAAATCTGTAAATTCGTTAACAGCACTAATGTTTGTATAGATAAGTACATCTTCGCTTGTATGATTTAATTGACCTAAGAAACAGAGAAAAACTGACCCTCCATTTGAAACGTAATTAGTTAATGCTTCAATTTCACCTGAAGCCCAGTTGGGATTCGTAATTACAGTTGAATAATCTCCAGAATCACTTTGAGGATATTTGTAATTAAATGGATCTGGTAACCAAACTGCTTCATAATCTTCAAGTATGGAATTATCTAGTGTAATATTTTGCTCGCTAATAATATACTCGTTGTTGAGAATATCTTCAGTAAATTCCTTATATTGTCCATACATGTGGTCGCTTGACCAATCAGTTGTTCTATAATTTAGTAACATACGATGTCCATTGCTTGTAGTTACTGTAAGGTCAATAGCTACAGTATCTAGTGTGTATGTTTTGTATTTGAAAGTAAAAAGACCAGTATAAGATCCTAACGAGGCATCAATTGGGATTCTGAAAGTTACTTTTGCAATTGAAGTAAATTCTTGTGGAACTTCATTGATCGTAACAAATGCTGCTACATTACCACTAACTTCTAAGGATAAATCTGAAGTAAAAGGTGAAACACACGTTACATATTGCTCTGTTATTTGTCCTTGCAATAGTGATGTCCAGTAATACATCGGTTCTTGAACAGGGTTACACGCACCAATAATCGGTGTTGTTCCTTCTTTCACAGAATTCAAGATGTAATTCCATGCTGCTCCAACATTTGCTACTCCTCTGCCTTGATAGAGAATATTGCTTGATGATACGGGAGTAATCAATGTGGCAGTTTTCATTAAAGCTCCTTTTAGTAAACCAGGATTATAATCAATACCATTAGCTTTACACGCTTCTATCAGCAAGGCTATTGAACCTGTTATTTGTGGTGCAGCCATTGATGTTCCACTTTTGCTTATATATCCATCATTGTCATGTCTACATGACATGATATTGTAGCCTGGAGCCATTAAATCGG
Organism: Candidatus Heimdallarchaeota archaeon; assembly: GCA_030667035.1. Classification (GTDB taxonomy): domain Archaea; phylum Asgardarchaeota; class Heimdallarchaeia; order JABLTI01; family JABLTI01; genus JABLTI01. Next base: position 1,923 of record DAOUWQ010000284.1, read on the forward strand.
GTTTCATATGATTATCGGCAGTAGGACCTCTTGAACTAGAGGAAACAATGGTGGGGGGATTATTCCAATCATTTGCATTTCCAACTGTAATTACGTCATCAGTTGTACCTGGAGTATTAGCAGTATAGTATCCACCATTTCCTTCATTGCCTGCTGATATTGAACATAAAACTTCGTTGTTCCTTACAGCATTTCTAAAAGCAATCTCAGCAATATCTAAACCTGTGGAATCTGTTCCTCCATAACTAAAATTGACTACTTCGACTCCTTGTGTGAGTAACCAATCTAAAGCTGCAATAACGGAAGGAAGAGTGGCTGAAGTGCCAACCCTAGCAAAATAAATATCACAATCGGGAGCAATACCAATATAACTTGGATTACCTGTTCCATCTCCGGCAATTATTCCAGAGGTGTGAGAACCATGACCATCTGTATCTGTTGTTGAAGTATCATCAGAAGGATAACCATAGATCGTTAAAATAAAACTTTGTGCTGCAGCAATTCTTCCAGCAAAATCAACATGAGCATCATTTATGCCTGTATCAATATTTCCAATTTTAATTCCCGAGCCATCATAACCTAGAGACCAGAGGGCTGAGGCATTAATCGTGTTTGCATTAGCTAAAGTAGATATTGAAAGACCATCAGAAGTATCTGGTATGGAGTTTGGTTTTAGGAAGATATCTGTTGAATCGACGATCATACTAAAGGAACCGAGATTAGTAATATCATTTTCTACACCCGAATAAAAAGGGATAAGAGCGCAACCTACATTCCAGAAGATTTCTGCGTTAGGGTATTCTATTAAATTCTGTAAATCACTGAAATCATTCCCTTCAATCGCAATCATTATCATTCTTTTTTCAGAAGTAGTAATGTACGCGATTTCTGGAATTTCTGCTAGATCGTAAAGTATCTTCCTATTTGCAGAAATATGTACTCTTCGACCTAAATCCCAAGATTCTCCGAGAATACTGACTCCCATATTAGTTAATCTTTGTTTTTCAATGGGCTTTATTGGGTTGCTATATTCTAGTACAAAATCTACGATTGGAGAATTAGTCTTTTTCAATATTAATGACAATTCATCATCGATCTTATCATTATTTTGATCTAAAAACAATTTACTTGATATTACTGTATTAAGTGAGTTAGAGTTATTTACTCCTTCTAGTGAGATAAATGGTATTATACCTGATGTCAAGAATACAAATAGAATAATGGAACAGTAGATTTTATTTTTCTTCATAACCCTCACTCAATGATGTTTATTGGTAAATATAATTAATTTTTAATTGGAATTAGTATAACGGAATTAAATACTATAATGATAATAGATTTTCTTATTTTTAAAGAAACTGTTTCTTTTGTTTTGGTGCTCGAAACTGTTTGAAAATTACTCTTTATTTTGAATACTCCGTACATAATCAATATATTTCTCAAAAGTAAATTTGGTTGTGTCTTCAGCGCTAGCATAACATGCCATTTTGCCATATAAACTAAAAGATGCAATTGCAATGCGTAGAGGTTCTTCTTTAATCATTTCCTTTGAAACAGGATGAGGTGTAAGTATATTAAAAAGATGAGATTTAATTATGAAATCTACTTCGCGAATTATCAGTTCGTTATCAACAAATCTCAATTCCTTTTTGGTGCTGTCAATAGCTCGAATGATTACTAAATCATTTACAAAAGAAACGTGAGCTCTATGAACTAGCTTTCCAGACCAACTTCGAACAAAGAAGAAAAAATCACCGTGATAGAATATATGCCATTTAATTTCCATTTCTGGTGCCCTATAAATTGAACCTGTATCGGCTCCTCTACAAGTGTATTTTAGGTTACAATTAATTGTAGAATGGTTTTCAGGAAACTGATCTATATACTGTTCTCCATTAGA
>DAOUWQ010000329.1 GCA_030667035.1 Candidatus Heimdallarchaeota archaeon
CATAATAAAATTATTAACTATCTAAAAATAACTTTAACTTGTTGGGAATGATGGAAAGGCATTTGGGTGAGCATTCTAAATGCTATGACCTGCTTTTTATTACTGACCCAACAATTATTTTGAATACTTTCGGTGACCTTCCCCACATTTTAAGGTAAATCAATACTTTTAATCTAGATTAATATCGTATGAATAATATACATTGTACTATCTATCATCATTTTAAATTTAAGAATGTAAAAGATTATTCAATACAATTCTTGTCTTGGTGTTCTGATTTGGTAGAAGACAGAATTTGTAAAGTTTGTAATGGAACTCTTGTACAAACGAGAGGGGAATTTGTATGTGTTGAATGTGGAGCAGTGAATAGTATTGCTTTCTTATCAGAGAATGGAAGTTCTCAAATACCCTGGAATCAAGAACTTTCTCCGGGAAAAAGAGTTCATATCGTGGATGGACTTGGTAGCTATATTGGTTATCACAACGATGGATATTTTCATGATGGCAAAGGAACTACCCTTTCTTCTAAGGGCCAATACAAATTTAGAAAATTAAAGAGAAGATATAATCTCCGTATAAAAATCGGTAATCATGAAACTGACTATAGATCGCTTATGAGCCTAAATCGCGTTGCTGCATTTTTAGACATTTCCGATGGCGTTAAAAAACGTGCAGCTTATCTTTACAAAGTAGTTACAAGCGCTGAAAGTACAAACAAGATTGAAAAGATCTCAAACCACATTGTATTAGTAGCACTATGTTTAATGGTTTCAATTCGCGAATCTGCGTCTAATGCCCCAATAAGACTAAGTGAGATAATCTCAATTTTCAAAGATTTAGGACATCGTGTAAGTGGAAAAGCCATCGTAAAATTGGCTCAACTTTTACCTGCAGAGTTAGGGGTTTCTCTCCGAATCCGAAAAAGCGAAGACTACTTACAAAGGATAGTGTCGTCTATAGTTGAAGAAAAAGACATCCTCCCAAGGTTATCCAATATTGGATTAGAGAAATTAGCCTATGAACAGAGGCTCCTCCAGTTATCTCGAGAGATATTGGTTGAAACCTCTCTAAAGACAAGAGGGGGAAGAAACCCTTACATTTTTGCTGTTTCTGTGGTTTATTGTGCAGATCGAATTATTGGAAAGGTTGGAGGTCATAGACAGATTTTAACTCAAAAATCACTAGCTAATATTTGTGATGTTGCTGAATATTCTATTAGAGATCATCATAGAACGGTTTTAAAAGATAAATTCTTAGAAAAAGTGAAAGAACTCTCTCCGCCAAAAATAGAAGATATTGAAGATCAAGAATATCGGTTTCCGATGCTGTTTTAATTTTATTTGGGGTGAACTAAATGGAAAGAATTGAGAAATATTTAGTATCTCCATATAAAATTACTATTTTTAAAGATAAATCAAGAAAACAGTTCTACCAAACAGAAGTATCATTTGATACTAAGAAATATAATTCACTTTGTTATGCTATTGAGAAACAACTACTAGCAGAAAAAGGCGTTTTAGATACGGAAGTAGTCAAACTTGAACCTTTAGTCAACTATTTAAGAAAATCAGTTATGAATCATCTGGAAAAATTACAATTTGAGTCCTCTAAATTGAAAGGTTTTTTGTGCGATTGGCTTGTTTATAGGATAATTGGATTAGAGCGTTTATTTCCATTTTTAAATGATGATAAAGTTCAAGAAATATATCTGGACAAACCTGGTACTTCTTTGTATATTGATCATCAAGATTATGGCAGATGTTTAACTAATATTGTTTTAAATGAAATAGAATTAGAATCAATAAAAACGAGATTATGTTTAGAGAAAGATGCAATAATCAATTATCTAAATCCTTCTTTAAAAGTTGAATTAAAAACTTCAACTTTTCATATTAGAGCTGCAGTGGATATCCCTCCATTAGCCTCTGATGGTATGAGTATGAATATACGCAAATTGAGAAAAAAAATATGGACCTTACCTGAGTTGATTTCTTGCAACATGTTAAGTCTACAATCAGCAGCGTATCTCATATTTGTAATGCGTCGAAGAAATAATTTTACAGTAATTGGTGAACCCGGTTCAGGTAAGACTACTTTGGCAAATTCAATTGATTTTCTTACTCCAAATTATTGGCGTAAGATTACAGTAGAAGATGTAATAGAAAGTATAGAACAAACAAAATATAATAAATTTCAAACAAGATATTCTGTTTCTCCTTTTGATACTAAGGTAAATAAAAGCTCAAAAAGCGAAGAAATTATTAAGCTTTTACATAGATCACCTAACTGGGTATATCTTGGAGAGATTCAAACTGCAGAGCACAGTAAAGCACTTTTTGAAGCTCTTAGCGCAGGATTGGTTGGTATTCAAACATGTCATGGTAGATCAATAGAGATGATGTTAATAAGATGGGTTAACCAGCATGAGATTCCATTGACAAGTATTTTATCATTAGATATACTTATTGAAACCCATAGTATTTTTGATGAATGGAAAATGAAACGAAATGTTCATAGAATTGTTGAAGTCTCTAAGGAATCTCTCTCATCAAATCAATTCTCCAACTCCTTAGATAAAATACAACTTAAAGAAATATTTGCATTAAATCAAAATAATGAATTAGAAAAGAAAGTTGATCTTTTCGAAACACCAATTGTTAAAAAAATTAGAGAGTTGAAAAAGATATCACGAGATACTTTTGAATCCGAATTAGCTCAAATTTCTGCAATATTAGAATATTTAATTAAAAATTCAATATTTTCTCCTAGAAATGTATTAGCTTATTTTAATGAACTTGAGTCTAAATTGACCAATCAAATTGCAAAATCTGAGATCTCCTGAAGTCACTTTTGTAGTAGCTTAAATTGTTTAATTTTAATAAAATTATGACTATTGAATGTGAGTGAAATCATGATAGAAAAAACTCTTATCTCTCTTTCAAAAAATAAATTGTCTCAAAAACTTAATTCAAATCTTCTCTTAGAAGAAATTCCTGAAAGCTATTTTAAAGAGTACTATGGAGTGAATAGAAGGGATTTGAATGGAGCTATTGTAACGTTTTCTCTATTCCTATCATTAATTATTAGTTTTGGTGTATTTTTTTATGATGTGATATTTGGTATTCTAGTTTTAATAATTATTTTTTTAACTTCACTTTTAATGGTTTTACGAAAAATAAAAAAGAATTTCTTATCAAAAAAAATTGAGGTAGAACAATTTTCTGATTTCATCTGTAGGGAAATGCTACTGATTATGTCAACATCAAAATCCCTTTCAATGACTATTGAATATTTGTCTTTAGGGACCTATCCAATTATCTCCTCAATGCTTAAGGAAATGGTTAAGAAAATTAATATTGGCTATTCGCCGCTTTTGCTTGTAGAAGAGTTCGCTCTTCAGCAACCCTCTGAAACTATAAGAGAATTCATTTTTAATGTTATTATCCCATTAAGTGAAGGC
>DAOUWQ010000030.1 GCA_030667035.1 Candidatus Heimdallarchaeota archaeon
ACAATTGTACAATTTGACGTTCGCGCTCCGCAAATAGCTAAAAAAGCTAAACCTGGTCAATTTGTAATTGTAAGACTTACAGAAACTGGTGAAAGAATTCCCTTGACAATTGCAGATTTGGATAGCTTTGAAGGGTATATAACACTAATTTTCCAAGTAGTAGGAAAAACAACTGCAATAATGCGGACGTTAAACGAAGGCGACGCAATAAAGGACCTTGTAGGACCACTGGGAAAACCCGCTGATATAAAAAAACTTGGTACAGTAATCATGGTTGGCGGTGGAACCGGTGTTGCAATATTACATCACATTGCGAAAGCATTCAAGGAAGCAGGTAATACCGTGATTAGCATCATTGGTGCGCGCGAAAAAGACTTGTTAATCCTTGAGGAAGAAATGAGAGTAATTTCGGACGAATTAGTAATAACTACTGATGATGGAAGCTATGGACAACTTGGTTTTGTAACGGAACCATTACAAAGATACCTAGATGAACGGTATGATATTAAGGAAGTATATGCAATCGGTCCAATTCCAATGATGAAATTCGTTTGCAGATTGACTAAGAAATATAATGTACCAACAATGGTCAGCCTCAATCCTGTAATGATTGATGGAACTGGTATGTGCGGCGGTTGTCGTGTAAATGTTGGCAACGAAACGAAATTCTGCTGTGTTGATGGTCCTGACTTCGATGGTCATGAAGTTGACTTTGATGAGCTTACCAAGCGTAATTCTATGTATCTTAAGGAAGAAAAAGATGCACTATTATTTTCCATAAGAGGTTAAACAAATGCTAGATTACGATATTAAATATCTTAAGTTTAAAACATACTTAAACATCTATTGTCCTCACTGTCGCAATAGCTTTAACAAGAAAGAAAAAGAAATGGACACTCTCAAGTTTATTGGTGTCTATAAGGGTGAAGATTTTGATTTAATTTTAAGTCCCTATCTCGACGTCTTTGAGGTTCACGCCTCTATTCCTCTGAAAGAAGGAATAATCCTTGAAGATTGCAAATGCCCACATTGCAAAAAAAGTCTTCTTAACCCCGATATGAAATGTGGTGAATGTGGTTCTGCTGTAGGCGAAGTAATTATCAGTGCCTTTTCCAAACTAATTCCTTTCTTCATTTGTTTTAAATTTGGTTGCGAATGGCATGGTTTAACAAAAGCCGATGAACGTCGAATCAAGCTTAAAATTCCTAGACAAGAAATGCCTGAACAAGACCAAGTTCTTCGAGTTCATAACTTCAATGAGGTACCTTATGGTTTAACCACTGAATTGGCTTTGTTAGAAGCAGGTCGGTGCTTACAATGTAAACGACCAAAATGCGTTGAAGGTTGTCCTGTAAATATTAACATTCCTGAATTTATTCGTTTAATTGCTGAAGAGAAAATTGAAGAAGCAGTAATGAAAGTCAAAGAAACAAACCTTTTTCCAGCAATTTGTGGTCGAGTTTGTCCTCAAGAATCACAATGTGAAGCGCTTTGCATTCTCGGTAAACGCGCTCAACCTGTTGCAATTGGTCATCTTGAGCGATTTATTGCTGATTATGAACGTCGTATGGATTTCCGAAAATTACCTGAAGTAGCTGCGAAGAACAATAAACGTGTTGCAGTTGTTGGTTCGGGGCCTGCGGGTTTGACTGTTGCTGCTGATCTAATACAGTTAGGTTACAGTATAACAATTTATGAGGCACTTCACGAACCTGGTGGGGTTCTTATTTATGGTATCCCTGAATTTCGTTTGCCAAAATCAATCGTTCATTATGAAATTGAATTCTTAAAGAGTCTCGGATGCCGCATTGAAACAAATCATGTGATTGGTTATATTTACAGCATTGAAGAATTACTCGAAAATTATAATGCAGTATTTCTAGGTGTCGGTGCAGGTTTACCACGATTTATGAATATTACCGGAGAAAATCTGTGCAATGTATTTTCAGCTAATGAATATCTAACCCGAATGAATCTTATGAAAGCGTACAAATTCCCAGAATACGATACGCCGATGCCCGAGGGTAATGATATTGTTGTAATTGGTGGTGGAAATGTTGCTATGGATTGCGCTAGAAACGCGAAACGAACTGGTGCAAAAAATGTTACTATTGTCTATCGTCGCTCTCGAAAAGAACTACCTGCAAGACATGAAGAAATCCGTCATGCAGAGGAAGAAGGCATTCATTTCAAGTTGCTAACGAATCCAGTTAGATTTGTAGGTGACGATCGAAATTGGTTGAAAGGCGTAGAATGTGTTTTGATGGAGCTTGGTGAGCCTGATGATTCCGGACGAAGAAGACCAATCCCAATTGAGAATTCAAACATAACTATACCATGTGATGTAGCAATAGTTGCAATTGGTAATAGACCAAATCCTATTCTCTTTAATACAACACCTGCCCTACAAGGAAATAGATGGGGTTGTGTCGAAGTGAATCAAGAAACAATGGAAACTTCGATTGAATTCGTTTATGCCGGAGGAGATATCGTTACTGGAGCAGCTACCGTTATTTCTGCTATGGGTCAAGGACGTATCGCCGCGACTGCAATTCATGAAAAATTGTCTAAACCAAAGAAAAAACCTAAACCCGCAAAAACTGTTGTTCCTGCCCCAAAACCTAAAGCAAAAGCTAAATCTACCTCAACACGAAAGAAAGTTTAACATTAAATCCACTGACTGATAATTCAATAGTGAATATTTGGTGATCGATGGAAAATCAATCGCCAGAACTTTTTTCTTTTGCAAAACATGTGACACTGATTTTTACTGAATTATTATTGTTCTCTTTCTTTCTACACAAAGTTATTCATATTCATTATAATCCTATTTGTTAGAATACTCTTTAGCAGGGAAAAATAGCAGTTAGGAAATTGAAATGATGGAAGATAAAATTTTCACAATTAGTGGCAGAAATATCAATTCCATAGAAGAATTTCATGACGAAGTTCAAAACGTTCTTTGTCCAAAATTTTCTGGATACGGTCGGAATTGGAACGCGTTTAATGATATTTTGCGCGGTGGATTTGGTCCCTTTGAACTGGGTGAAAAGATTATCATCATTTTCAAAAATAAGCGCAATGTGAGAAAGCGTTTAGGTGAAAACTTTCTAGTCAAACTCACTAGATTAGTTGAGAAACATGATAATGTAGAGTTAATATTCGAATGATTTACCCATTTTTTTCATAACCGCTATCTAACCAAGCTTTTTTCATATTGGGATTATTATCGAGGTAATCATCAACAATCTCTTTTGGTACAGTATTAAAGGGACATGAGAAATTAACACAATTAGCGCATATGCGTGTGAACAAGAAAGTAAAAGCGAAAATTAATGCAACAACTGAAACACCCAATAGTACAAGAAGGATAATAAAAATTGTTTGGCTTATGGGGAGTGTTCTAGAAAGAATGACAATACTGGGTATCTGAGCTAAGAGTGGAAGCGTACCAAACAAAATGAAACCAATAATAAGAAGTGTTTTTTCGAAAAGATTCATTGGTTCAGGATGGTAACGATAAAATTTAATGAATCCATGGTTAGCTATACAATGGAGAATAAATCCCTCCTTTGAATAGTAAGGACAATGACTACAAAGAATTCGAGTTTCAACAATAAAAAACAAAGCAAAATAACCAAAAAGAGCTCCTAATCTCCACCAACCACCGGTAAAAATTGCTCCAACAATAACTGCTCCAAAAGTTATGAGTAATGCAGGACTCATAATGTAAAAGAAACGAAGAAGATGTTTTCGATCCCAACGACAATATGTTTTTCCTTTAATAGAGCAACTTTCACAAACGGATTCATCTTGCCATGTACAACAAATAGTGTTAATATTTTCTGATGGGGACTCACTAATAATATTTGACTCTCCAGTAAGCAATACAGTTTGAATGCTTTACTCAAAAAATGCTTTTATTTCAATAAAAAGATATTCTCTCTATAAAAGAGAGAATGAAGAAACTAGATAGTAGTAAAACGAATGTTGAGTTGAAGGAAAAAATGATTGGTCCGGAAATAATTACTGCGATGTTTTGGCTATATATGGTAAACGCAGTCTTGCTCATACTACATGAGATAGATTCAGCTTATTGGAAAGAATGGGAACTATTCAAAATGCGAGGAGGAATAACAGGCTTCTTAATAATGCACATACCTATGCTTTTTGCCATAATTTTTGGTTTAACTACAATAGAGAAATGGCCTGTAGTGGGAATAGTATTTTCATTTATATTAAGTGCTGGAGGATTATTTGCATTCACAATACATACAATATTTATAAAAAAAGGAAGAGAAGAGTTTACAACAAAAATTTCAATCACTATTTTGATTGCAACTTTACTGGTTTCTATAGCACAAGTAACAGTAACGATTTTGGCAGTAATTTACCAGTCGAACATTTAGGAAGACTTCAGAAACATTTAGAGTAAAAAATACTCCAAGTTTTCTAAAAATAATTTATTTGACAATCACTTTTAAAAAAATAAACCGATGGTAAAAGTTTAAAAGAAGAGAAGGGAAAAAATGGAATACTATTGCCATCGTGGCTCAGCCTGGCAGAGCGACACACTTGTAATGTGTTGGTCGGGGGTTCAAATCCCCCCGATGGCTCCAAATAATATTTTGCAATCTCCTTTTTACTTTTGAATTATTTCATTATCTTTTTTTTTATCCACAAATATTTTTCATTTCTTTGTTTTATTATTGTCATCTTCTTCTTTTTTTACTACTTTTGTATACATTTTGATTTGATACTTTCCGGCTTGAGCGAAAAATCGTTTCCTGAAGTAAGAACTTCTCATTAATGGTTTTAATATAAAACCAAATCCTCCAAAGAATATCTTTGGCCAATCAAATAGTTTCTCTTTTTTATAATAGTAATAATCTTGTGGAAAGATAATTTGATACATGTGAATCAAATCCCTAAACACTTTATGTCCCCCAACGCCCAAGAAAGTTTTATGACGTGTATATTTATTGTGCTCAATGCCCCAGAGCATTCCATCAATGATATTTTGAATTAATGTAGTAATCTGTTTTGAATCGTTATATTCATCTGTAACAACACCTACAAGGTTTGCCCGTCCTATTTCTGGTATTGCTTCAATTACCTCTCTTAATATTGGTAGTTGTCTTAGAGGTCCAGAAACGAAGAATGCTTGTTGTTGTCCTTTAAAGACTGGTCGATGTCCATTAAAGAAAGATCGATCTTGAAAAATTTTCATTCTGGATGTAAAGTATCTATCTTGAGTTTTATATGCATAGACAACTGCGTCTGCTTCAACAGTATATTTACTGAAAATTTCCATATGCTCATCTGGATAAAAGCAAATGTTATCTGCTATACAGTTTAGGCAGCCCAAACACCCTCCTCTGATGTTAATTTTGTTTACATTAACAACTGATACTTCGCAGGGCATCAATTTAACAAATGTTTCAATCATGTTGTTTAAGCTAATATCTGATTCTAGAGCATCTGTTAGAACAGTAATTTTGTGCTTCTTAGTTTTTGGTTGCATTATAACATTTAGTGGTTTGTAGATTGGATAATCAAAAGTTAGAGGTGAATAAACCTTTGCTGTTTCCAATTTATTCTCACATTGAATGATGAACTGTTTTGTGAAATTCAGAAGACGTTTTCGTTCTTTCTTTTTTAGCAAATCCATCATTTCAGCTGAGTATCCACGGTAGTATCTCATCCCAAAATCTTCCGAAATTGCATGAATGTAATTGTGAGCTAGATGATCGTAAAAATTTGCACTTGTTGAAATACTTGTAGCATTTTTCCCTTGAAAATAGCTTAATTTCTTTCGTTCAAAAACAAGTTCAATAAATCGCTTTAATTGTGAAGGTATTAGTAATAGATACACTGGGTAAATCCAAATGACTCCATCTGCTGCAGCAATGTCTTTTAAAATTGAGTCAAAATATTCTTGATCCTTTTCGATTTTTTTGATTTTTCTTCCGATATGGTGTACTATGTATTCATTCCCTGGAAAATTGATTTCTATGTATCTAAGATATTGATATGTTACACTTTTGGTTTCTCTGGGACTGCCATTTAGTATCACGAATTTCAAATGCACACCTCATTAACTTCTTTGTTAGTGTTTTTGTATTAGAGCTTATCTTTTGTTCTTAATTGGTCAGTAAATATACTGATTATATGCTCGTTTTCAAAGAACCTGGTATTAGTTTTTCTGTAAGAGGAAAAAACCTTAATGTCCTCGACAAGGATTATTCTTAACATTGAATCGCCTTTCAGCCTATATCTGAAAGACCATTACCAACTATTACCAACTATTACCAACTATTGGACGTTACCGATATGAATCTATTACGTGAATCTATATCAGATAAATCTGATTCTAAATTATCTGAATTTCTTTAATATTATGGGTGAAGAATTGCTCATTGGAACTAGTGCAAACTAGTTCATTATTTTATTTTAATAGTTCATCCCGCAAACAGCTTTTTTTTCTCAGATTGCACTATAAATTAATAATATTTCTTCTGAAGTCTAAAGTATGACCTATGAAGAGATATTCAAATCGGTAGTTTTAGCTCAAAACGAATTCGGATCCAATTCTGTTTGTATTTCATTGGAAAATGAGCTTGTTTTTGTAGATGCTGGAATGAATGCTACTATTGCTTCTGAATTTAGAAAAAATATGGAGGCAAAGTTTGGCAAAAAAGCAAGTACTCTAATTTTAACTCATGGGCACATAGACCACTTTTTTGGAATGGGTGCTTTCGCGGATCTAAAAGTAATTGCTCCAACTGCTTCAAAAGAAAAAATCGAGCGTTATGTTAAAGCTGAATTTACAAAAGAAATAGTAGCAAGTTTTGAAATATATTTCCCTACTTTTACAGAGGCAGCACAAGTAGCTAAACTTTTCATGCCATCGGTTTGGTTTGAGGATAAAATGGCTCTAGGTAAAAATGAAGAAATCCTTATTCAGACAACTGGTGGGCATACTAACTGTTCTTCATCGATTTATTTCAAACCAGAAAAAGTATTGATTGCAGGCGATTTATTACAAGTTGAAGTTTCGCCATATTTTGGTGAACCTGATAATGATTTGAATAAATGGATTCAAACATTGAAGTTGTGGGAAAAAATGTCCTTGGATGCCTATTTGCCCGGTCATGGACCGAAAATCAATGTTGATTATTTAATCAAAGTACGTGAATTCTTTGAACAATTACTCTAGACCGTTACAAAGTTAAAAGCAGAAGGGTTAACAGTAGAACAAGTACTTGAACACTCTTCTATGCCAACTGGTTATTGGCCCAAAGATGCAACAAAACCTGCTTATCAAATGAGTCTAGTAAATTTGTACAAATACCTCTAGTACTAAGATGTTAAGATAATTCACTTTGAAACCTTATATTGTGAAGAGCTATTGTAAATAATCCTCTTCATGTTCTATTTCTTAGGTGATATAATGATTACAAAAAAACCATCTGAAGTTGAAAAACTAAACAATCCTCACAAAGTAGATACTAGAAAACTGTATAATAAGCCCGAAGCAAATGTTATCCATTTAACATTACAACCCGGTGAGAAACTGCTGAGACACATTACACCTGTTGACGTCATATTTTACGTTATAGAAGGGAATGGTACAGTAGAAATTGGTGAAGAGAAGAAAGAAGTTGATGCTGACACTTTGATTGAAAGTCCTGCAGATATTGTTCATTGTTGGTATAATACTAGCAAATCAATTTTGCGTATACTAGTAATAAAAACTCCAAGACCAACAACACCAACTAAATTCGTTGATTAAAAAAACACCCTCCTCTGTAAAGACGACATTAGATATGTCTTCATGAGGATGCATTTGTTTTCCATTCGAAAGAAGGATGAAAGATTTCTGTAAGTAATGTTTACTATTTAATAAACAAATAAATCAGAAAATCAGGTATAATCAATTTTTCTTGGAAATAAAACCAGGATATTCATGCACACGGGAAAGCTTTAGCAATTTTGAGGCAGATTGTGGAAAAATGATTTTTTCGCAATTGTAAATTCCAACTACTTTTTCAAGAAAATCTTCGTTGGTTATATCATTTTGAAATATTAATTCATCAATTCTGTGAAATAAAATCTTCTTTGAGCTAATTGCTTTAATATTCTCATGTTTTATCTCAACAGAATTCAACACTGAAACAACAATGATGTCCCCTAAGGGTTCTTTGATTTTACTGAGTAAGATCTGAGTAATTTCCATTTCTGGAATTATCTCCCACAAAATTTCGCTCACCAGGAAACCAATTTTTGTTTTGTTTATTTGGCAAAAGGACGTGAAATCATTCCACGTTTGTTCATTTACATTACGTATGGTTACATCCTTTACTATGCGGTTAGTGAATTGATACTGCGGGTGATTTTGTAAAAGAGATAGAAAGTGTATCTTATCAATACCATCTGGAATAACAACAGTTGAATTTTTAATGCGGTAAACGTATTTTAACAAAGTGGCTGTATCAATATCCTCAGCAATAACTAATTTTTTGATATTACTAAAATAAAATTTTACATGGTCAGGTAACAATGTCAAATCTTTTTTATTAACAAGTAACTCCTCTTCATTTTCAATTAATTCAAGATGTTGAAAGTCCTTCCTTCTAAAGTGATCCTCAAGAGGCGGTAAAAAAACATTAGACCCATTTCTCGCTAAAAAACTCTTAATGATATTTGTGAATATCGTTCCAGTATTTTTTCCCCCTGCTTTCGTGAGCTAAGAAAAGCGTTCAAATAATTCTCTATCTAAATCCCTAATTGTAACAACCTTTGAGACTAGTAAATTATTATCTTGCTCTATACTACTTTTCTTCATCTTTGGTCGTCAGCCCGTAACTCTGATTAGTTATATTCTAT
>DAOUWQ010000428.1 GCA_030667035.1 Candidatus Heimdallarchaeota archaeon
AATACCAGTGATATTAATTTTAATAACTGCTTTTTTAATACGAAAAAGAAAAAGGAATTTTTAAAAAAAATAATGATGTGACCTATTATGAGTTACATTTTGAATTAGGATACTAGTCTGAATAAAGCAAAAATATCATAATATTTACACACATTGAGATAGTCTATTGTAATAATTATTCTTTCAATCTTTTTTTCTTTCTAAATCAACTTCAAAAACTGCCAATGATTTTGGAATGTTTTCATCGCGTGTTACTTTTGATAATTCTAACGCAGAAATTCCAACAACTAGTTCTCGAAATTCAGGTGCTGATTTCATATAGATATATCGACCCTTGGGCAAATTTCTTGCATATTGTACGAATTCTTCATCATCATGATATTTGTCCTTCGGTCCATGAAAAAGCAAGATCTCCTGGTTGATATTGATTAATTTGTTAGAAATATTGAACTTCAAATTATGAATGCCTGTTTTTCTCCATTTCCAAACAGTAGCATTTCTGACGAAATCCAAGTAGCGTTCTTTTGCAGACTTGTTTTTCATTCTTGCTAAAACAATTTTTGCCAAGAGTGGCTTTAATATCTTAACTATAAATGGTGGAATTGGTGCAAAGATATAGGTTAATTTTTTCTGTGCTCGCCAATCCTTTATTGGATCATGAATTGCAATTGTTGGTGCATCAAAATACTCTTCTAATAATCCTGCGAGAATGACTCCTCCAGAGAAGCTCGAACCATAGAGAACAAAATCCTTCTCTTTTAGTCCTAAGTATTGAATTGCTTCTGCTAGATCTTTTGCTAGTTGATTGATGGACATGTTTGCCTTTCTTCTTTTGTGTGTTTTACTGGATGTTTTCTCTCGAGACTCAAGAATGTAGTATTCACCCTTTTCATGCATTGGCACACTAAAATGTCTCCACGACCAAGGTGAGGTGCCAAATCCTGGCAAAAATAATACTGGTCGTTTACTTACGGGATTCTTTGGTTTGTGATGAAAAACTCTTAGCTCACCGTTTTCAATTGGCACAAATATTATTTCGCATACTCCTTCCTCATAAAAAAATGGTACTTCTTGATTATGCTCTGATATCAATTGGTCCATTTTTTCTTCTTGTTCTTTACTCAAAGAAATTTCCTTCGTAATTGTAGACTCCATGCTTCCCACCCAGAGTTTTGTAAACTAACCTCTCTAATATTTTTTTTCTCAACTATTTATTAAAGTCTATTGGGTTTTTTCGTTGAAAGCATTCAAACTGTTTCTCTTTTAAGATCGACTTCAAAATCTAGAAGTGATTTTGGTGCCCTCTCTTCTGCAGTGATTTTCGAAAATTCAAGCGCCATAATACCTGCAAAGAGTTCACGATATTCTTCTGGAGAATTCATATAGAAGTATCTGCCTCGAGTGATATCTTTTGCTATTTCAAAATAGACTTCATCAGGGTGGAAACGATCTAATGGTCCATGGAAAATAAACACTTCCTCATCGATTAAGCGTATCAAATCTTTGATATTAAAATTGAAATTATGAATACCTGCTTTTCTCCATTTCCAAGCAATAGCGTGTTTGATGTAATCTAAAACGCGCTCTTTTTGGTTCTTGTTTTTCATTCCAAAGAGCAAGACTTTGATGATTAAATACCTGAAAATACTAATAATAAATGGGGGAAGCGGACCAATTAAATAAACATATTTTTTGTGATTTTTGAATGAGTTTAAAGGGTCATAAGAAATAACTGTAGGAGCAGTAAAATATTTCTTTGCCAGACCTGTTAAAATGACCCCACCACAATAACTTGCACTGTGAAGGACAAAATCTTTTTCATCCAACTTCAGATGCTTGATTACCTGTCCGACATCTTTTGCTGTTTGATCAATGGACATCTTAGCTTTCATTCGCTTGTTTATTTTACTTGAGGATTTTTCTCTCGTTTCCAGGAAATAATATTCGACCTTTTCATATAATGGGACACTAAAATGCCTCCAAGACCATGGAGAAGTACCAAAACCCGGAACGAATAAGACTGGTCGTTTACTTATGGGATTCTTTGGTTTGTGGTGAAACACTCGTAATTCGCCATCATCAATTGGAATGAATAAAATCTCACATATTCCTTCATCATAGAAGAATGGTACTTCTTTGTTATTACTTTCAATTAAAGTAGCTATTTTTGCTTCTTGCTCTTCAGATAAGGATATGGGGGAATTCATGTTCTATCAACTCTAATTTTAAATTGTTCAAAGATTGGTGGAACACCATCTTTAGCAGTTATTTTTGCAAATTCACGAGCAATTGCTCCTGCCATTAATTCTCTATCATTTTCATTTGTGTCCATAAAAAATAAACGTCCCTTTGGAATCATACTTGCAATATTGTAATATATTTCTCGTGGATGGTATCTATCTTTTGGTCCATGGAAAAGGAATACTTCGTTTTCAATATCTTTCAAAAATGGATAGATATCAAAATTAACGTTGTGAAGTAGAGCTTTTCTCCATTTCCAGCCAACTGCACCATTTACTGTATCCATATTCCGTTCTTTTTGCGTTTGATTTTTCATATTTACAAGAACAAATTTTGCTAAAAGCATTTTAATACCGTCTAATACAAAACCAGGTGTTAATCCAAAGAATACCTTAACAACAAACCGATGATGAATAAATTTAGGAAATGGATCAAATGCAATGACTGTATTTGGGTTGTAATATTTTTTCACTAATCCTTGCAACAAAACACCGCCACAAAAACTAGCAGCCATTAAAATGTAATCTCTATTATCAATGCTCAAATGTTTTATTACTTGTCCTACATCATGAGCCATTTGGTCA
>DAOUWQ010000427.1 GCA_030667035.1 Candidatus Heimdallarchaeota archaeon
ATTAAAAAGGAATTACCAGTAAAATATTTACAGATACACATTGAACCCTATCTTCCTGAAGAAGGAGTGAAATGCATTTCAGAAAAAGAGGAAGAAGAACTATGACACATCAAGAAGAAAAAACTCAAGAAGAGGAATATGCAGCATTGCAAAGCAAATTTATGATGATAATGGTTGCAATCTCTATTACAAGTGCAGTTGGAGTTTTTAGTTCTTCAGCATTTTTATTTTCTAGCCCAGGTGCTCTCAGTGGAATAATTTTTGCTTCAAGCTTAATTTTTCTTGTAATTTTACCAATTATTCTTTTGACACTCTATTACAATAAAAAAATGAAACCACTAAAAATTGAGGAAGAGAAAAAAGTAATTACTCTATCAAAATCAGGAAAATCCAAATCAAGTAGGATAGACCTATTGGATTAATGGGCAAAATATCTTCCAATTCTTTTTTACTGTAATCTATTCTAAAAATAATGCTCCGTTGTAGTTTTTAGAGGTAAATTAATATCTATTATTGAAGTTCATAAATAGAATGTGTACAATTCAAGTAATTGCAATTGGAATCTATTGCTAACTATTAAGGAGTGTCTGATTTGTCCCGAAAAAAAGTAAATATGCTTGTGTTATGGTTTATACTTATTTTTGCTATCCAAATTTCATTTGGAATGAGAGCATTATCTAGTCAATTCGATCTCAACAATGGTTTAAACATTAAAGATGACCTATTACCTGTATCCTTGGTCGATACACCTGAAAATATCACTGATCAAGTACTGATATTATTTGTTGACGGAATGAGATATGACCAAATGCTTGAAGTAAATACTCCAAATATGGATCGTTTAAGAGCAAATGGAACCACTTTTTCAAATTTCTATTCGATACAACCTAGCTACAGCAGAGTAAACTATGCAAGTTTTTCAACAGGTTCAACAACTAATATTACAGATGTTTATGCAAATGGGTACGATAAGGAGCTAGAAATACCAACTTTCTATGATATAATAAAAACAACAGATATTTCAACCGGGTTAGTAACGGGTGGAGGCGGTTGGAAGATGTGCCTTGAAAGAAGTACAGATGTATTAGTAAAAGTTGAAACTGAATACCATGGAGTCAATCAAGACGCTCTTGTACGAGATGCTGCTCTTACATCAATAGAAAATAATTTTACAAAAATACAGATGGTAACTTTTAGTGATGTCGATGGAAGTGGACATGAGTTTGGTGGCGCATCAGATGAATATACTCAAGCAATTATCAAGGCAGACACCTACATTGGTGAGATAATAGACCTTTATGCTTCTTTAGGGCAACTAGAAAATACCACAGTGATAGTATTCAGCGACCATGGAATGCTAGATGTTGGGGGACATGGAGGTTTGACTGAACAAGAGACACACGCTTGTTTAATCATATCCGGAAAAGGTATCAAATCAGTTGGTGTCATAAATGACAATCTTACAAGAATGAATGATGTCATTCCAACAATACTAACCATGATGGGATTACCTTTAGCACCTTCAATGAATGGAGCAATTGTGTTTGATAATATAGCAACTTCCACAAAAACAAATGCAATTTATAGTATTCAAAAAGCAGAGATAATGTTACAACACTTGAGCATCTCTTTAGCTAAAGTGAAATTATTATCAGCTAAAACAAAAATGATTTACACTAACCTTCTGCCAACAGTTACAAGTAATATCACAGAAGCAAAATCACAATTCGCAGCTACAAATTATAATGAAACTAAAGAGGCTTCACAACTTGCAGAACAAAACGCACGATTGTTATTGAGTAATCTTTTCTTCCAATATGGTGCAGTGGAAAAATTAGCTCGAAACTTGATTATGATTGGGATATTTGTACTAATCGCATTAACAATTTTCATTTTAATTAGATTGAAAGTAATTGAAATTACTCATTTCGATGTTTTTACAAAAGAACTTATTATACCAGAAATATTGGGTTCGGTAATTGCTTTACTTGTTGTTGTGGCAATGTTTGTAATTGGTGGATTCAATTATGGGACATCTCAATTTAATAGTGTAAATCAAGCATTAATTCCTAATCTAACAGCATTTTTCATATTACTAATTTTAGGAATATTCTTACCGTGGCTATTTGTTTACCTAAGATTCCGTAAAGAGGAGAACAAACCAACTACCTACAAAGAGTGGCAAAAGTATTTTCTGCGTGCTTCAGTAGGATCAATAGCCTTTCTCTCGGTATCAGCATTTGCTTATGTTCTCTATTATATTAGCAAATATGGTCCATGGCCAGGTTGGCAGTTACCAAATATAGCTGATTTCTATGGGTTCATGGTAATAGCAAATCTAAGTAGTTTTATCTACATAGCAGCATTTGTTTTAATATTGATAATCTGGTTACAATCAAAAAAACAGCTAATCAATATCCAGAATAATACTGAAATAGAAACAGACAAATAAGGAAATTGAATCCTTATTTTAATTTTTTTTATTCCCACTCTATTGTTGCGGGTGGTTTTGAAGTAATATCGTATACCACTCTGTTAACTCGTTTAACATTGTTGATTATTTTATTAGAAATGGCTGCAAGCGTTTCATAAGGTATTTTTGACCAATCTGCAGTCATTGCATCTACGGAATTAACCGAACGTAAAACAACAGTCCACTCATAGGTACGCGAGTCACCCATAACACCAACGGATTTCACGGGAAGTAAAACAGAGAAGCTCTGCCAATAATTTTGATATTCACCACGCTTCTTGATCTCGCCAATAAAGATCGCATCAACTTCCTTCAAAGTATCTAGTTTCTCTTGAGTAAGTTCACCCAATATCCG
>DAOUWQ010000430.1 GCA_030667035.1 Candidatus Heimdallarchaeota archaeon
AACCTTCTGCAAAGGAATTCCTAGAAGTGTATACAAAAATTTTCGATCAAGGTTATGAAACGATTATTTCGATACACATCACACCAAATATGTCGGGAACAATGAATTCAGTTCAATTAGCAATAAATCAAATACCAGATAAGGATATTATTGCTATAGATGGAAATACTACTTCGCTTCCTTTAGGGTTGATTGCCTTAATTGCCGGAAAGCTAAATCAAGAAGGTAAAAGCAAGGAAGAAATTTTATCCGCTCTTAAAAATACCCTCATTCCAAAATCAAGAATTGTTTGTACTTTGGACACACTAGAGTATCTACATCGTGGTGGTAGGATAGGACGAGCAAAGAAAATCTTTGGAAAATTATTGAACAAGAAACCAATAATGCAAGTTAGGGATGGTTTGGTTGAGAGTTTCGTTTCTGTAACTGGCTCAGAAGAAGCTTACAATGGAATGGTAAGAATCGTACCAAAGATTATCGAAAATATGGATTATGATATCCTTTGGATAGGTTACACCAACGATAAATCACTCGCAGAGAAATACTACGGCTCAATCAAAGATTTACCAAAATTACCAAAAGATGTTGTTCTAGTAGAAATGGGACCATCAATTGGTGCCCACATCGGTACTGGAGCATTAGCCATGACTTGGATTGGAAATTGGTCGGAAAATTGGTTTACTGATAAAGATTGATTCGAATCAATCTTTTATTCTTTCTATTTCTTAATAGTTATTTTTAGCTTAAATTTACAGACAGGACAGATTGTCTCTTCCTCTACCCAATCTCTCTTCTGACTAATAAGAATGTTTTAAATTAATTATTAATATAGGTTATCTAATATTATCAACAAAATTTTTTATTCAAATAAAACATCTCAGTTATAGTAGAAACTTAAGGTCTGTTGAAAATATGAATTATCTAATTGATGAAAAAGAATGGAAGCAAACAAGACCAAATTTAACCTCAAAGGTTTTTGGAAAGTCAATCATCCCTCAAGAATGGTCAGATGCAAAAATGGTCATCACAAAGGTTGAACCGGGAGGAGAATTTCCATCTCATATTGACAAATATCATCATATTTTTTTCTTTCTAGAAGGAACCGGGATAGGTTGGATTGTAGATAAAGAATATTAAATTAAACCGAACCTTGTTGTTGAAGTTCCGGCGGGAAAAAAACATGGCTACAAAAATAACAGTTCAAAAGAACTAATGTTAATTACGATGAATATTCCTAAAAAATAACGAAAATCTATTCTTGTTTGGTTTCTTCAAGGAAGATTTCATCAGCCATATTTTCAATATGGTCTCTTTCTCTATCTGAAAGTCGTTCACCAAGGTTATTTACAAGAGCATGCCAGATAGTAACTGATTTTTTCAATTCACTTATAATATTATCTAATTTTTGGATAGCAGTAAATGATTGTCCTTTGTAAACATAGCAGAAGTGAAGTGGTTTCTCACCTTTTAATAAGAGAGTATATTCTTGATGTTTGATTCGTTCGATAGATCCACCTGTAGCAAAAGTTTGATGCATAAATGAATTGATAGCAGTTAGAAATCCACCAACAAACATCTCATCAATCATTTCCTTTTGTGAAAATTTCTTCGAATAGATTGTTACTCCACCTTCAAATACAATTATGAGGAGAACTGGTTCTTCATCTTCCAATCGAGGCATATCCACGGTTCTTTTATTGACTAAACGTATTACTTCTTCATTAACCGGTTCAGCTGCATCATTAACAAGGTTCACTTGAGTATCAATGGTTGGTTGTGCATTCATTTCAAAGTAGGATTCAAGCATTTTTCTCATTCGAGGAATTTCCATAGCTAGTTTTCTATAACCCTTGTCTTCAGTTATTTGTTGAGCTTGATCCAGATTAATTCTTGCATCTTGATAATTATGTCTAATCATAGATAATTGCACTTTTAACCAGAAGCTCTCTGCATACATTGTATGTGATTCAATATGCTTTGCATTAGCATAGTATTTGTCAATGTCAGTTGCAAGATTTTGTACTTCATCCTTCTCATGGAATAATTCAATTTCTTTTATTAATAATTCACAAAGGTGATATTGAGCTAGCGAAACTAATTCGTGGTCAAGAAGAACACCAGAAATTATTCTTCGAAGCATATTTTTTGCTTTTAGTAGAATATCCTGTTTTGAACTGGTTTTTAATGTTAATGCAGAAGCTAAACGATATCTTAATTCGCTCACTTCATTTTTCTGTTTCTCGATTATCTTCTGAATTCTGTGGAGAAAAGTCTGCACTTGATTGAGCGAATTACTTTCGATACTAACAACAATTAACCAAAATAAGGTGCTAGTAATTTCCATACGATTTATTTGTTCATTTCGTAAATCCAGACTTTCTTTTAATAAAGAATAAGCTTTTCCAATATTTCCTAAACTTAGCTCCAGTTTACCAAGAGTTTCCTTCACAGAAGCTAGACCAAGTTTTTCATCTAATTGTTCATAAATTTCCTTACTTTGCTTAGCATAATCCAAGGATTTTTCAATTTCACCTTTTCGATAAAATATCCGGCTAAGCGAATTCAGAATAGATGCTATACCTGATTTATTATCTTGATCTTCATAAATGGATAAGCACTTTTCAAGATATTCAAGAGAACGTTCTAATTCTCCAAGACTGAAAAACACTTCGCTAATACATTGTAGGAAAACTACTTTTGCACGCTCGTTTTCCAATTCTTCACTAATACTCAGACTTTGGAGACTGTGTTCTAGAGCTAAACCATAATCTCCTTTCCAAGCATAAATTCTTCCTAAATTGTTCAAAACATAAGCAGCGTCA
>DAOUWQ010000347.1 GCA_030667035.1 Candidatus Heimdallarchaeota archaeon
AGTAGTTTTATTGTTAGTACTGTCAACTTTTTTTGTTAAATCTGTTTCATTTGAATTGTCCGCTTGTTTTTTAGCATATGATTCGGAAAGCTCAGTTAAAGAGCTATGTATCTCGTTTGCTCTGTTCAAAATAAAACTGGTTCCTAGTCGAATTTTCTCATCAAAGTCTAATCGTTTTTGGAATGCTGTACTTGAAGCAACAAGGACTTTATAGAGGCAAGTAGAACAAAAATCTATTTCTGTATCTTTGAACTCTCCTTGATCATCCAAACTCAGAAGAATAACAGCATCACGAATATCATCCCAAACAATTTCACGGTTATCCATTTCTAGAAATTGCTGTCTGCTAATACAGAAGAGTCTATTATTTTCTTGGATTTCTACAGTAAACAAGCAAGTTTCAATACCTTCGACTTCTGAAGCAACTGGTTGAAGTTCATCTGACCATTCGATATGAATAAGTGGGTCTAAAACTACATCAGCAACTTTGTCACAATTGACACAAAGATAGCTATCACCTAAGTCTCGCAAAAAAGGGCAAGCTTTGATATACTTCATTTTAGTCAATTATTCTTTCTCCTAAGCACTTTTCCAAAAACTCATTTTGTACAAAAATTGTTACTTACCGACATAACTCGTTACTTGAACCACTTGAAAATCATTGAAAAGAGTTTTGGATAGGGCAACCATCATTTCAAGTATGCTTGAAAGTTAGAGAAAATTAGATGTGATACATCTTCTGTAGTAATCTTTAATTCCTCTGCGATCCTCTCACAAAGATATGGCATTAAACTGGGGGAACCTGGTTCGCCTTGAAACTTTACTGTTCCATCAGATTCAGTTAATAATTTCTCTTTTGCAACAAATTTTAGTACATTTCTATGATTTTTACTTCGCAAAAATGCTGGGTTTATCGAGAAATAGCATCCTAAATCACTAAGTTCTCGGAGAACATCAATTGGTCCTGAATACCAATGACAGCAAATATTCCTTTCGAGTTGAAATGTTGTAAGAATATCCAGAATTTCCTTTTCTGCACCGGTCATATGAAGCATAACAGGTTTACTATGTTTCTGCGCTAACTTTAGAAAGAATTCAAGAACAATTTTCTGTTGGGGATATTTTTCCTTTTCTTTAATGAAATAATGATCTAATCCTATCTCACCAATAATTTCGACTCGAGAGTCGCTAACAATTTTTTCAAAACTATCTCTTTCTTCCGTGTTAAATTTATGCGCACCCCAGGGATGCCTGCCTATACTAGCGACAAACAAATTTGGATATTTTGATGCTAACTCTAAATTTCTCTTGGTAGATTTCAGATTTGTTGCCATTGCACCAATTCTTTTTACTCCTACCTTTTCCCATTCACTTATGAAAAATTCCATTTTCTTGTAGAAATAATTTTCAGCTATATGACAATGACAATCAATAAATTCCATGCCAAATTCGACTCTTATACTCATTTATTTGCTATTAATTTAAATAATGGAATCATATATTTCTTTTTCTAAGGTTGGTTGATTTGGAAACAACAGATAATATTAGTGATTCTACTAACAGTCCTGAAGAAGACACTACTAGCTCAGAAGTATCTGTAAAAGAATTACCACCTCAAACTACAATTAAGACACTTCTTCCAGTAATATTAATGCTAGTTTTCATTATCGTTACATGGGCATCACCAAATGTTGTTGGAAGATACCTTTCTCAACAAGTTAATCCTTTGTCGCCAACTCAAATTAGTGCATTGCGATATTTACCAGCAGCGATCACATTATTACTTGTATGTTTTGCTTCTCGGAGAACAAAATCACTCTTTGAAACTTTGAAGAAGAAATATCTTCATTTAATTATTGCATCAATCATTCTTGCTTCCTTTGTTTTATTGCAGATGTACTCAGTTAAATACACAACTGCATCTGTTTCCGCTTTTTTGCTAAACGTTAATCCAGTTATAACATTCGTTTTATCGATGATAATTTTAAAAGAAAAACATCGTTGGTGGGGTTCTGTTGGTGTGTTTATTGCTGCGATTGGAATCTTTTTTATTGCTGTACCTTTAGCAGATATTTCTCAAATATTTGCGAGTGAGTATATTTTGGGAAATCTACTTGCTTTTCTTTCTGGAGCAGCCTGGGCAATCTACTCCATTTATCTTAAGAGATTTCTCAAGGAAGAAGATTTTATTGTTACATCAACCTGGAATCTTACATTTAGTGCTCTTATACTGACAGTTGTTATGTTTATTGTTGATGGATGGTTTACATTTACTCCATCTACCACTGATATTTTGCTGACTACATTTCTAGGCATTGTTCCGACTGCAATTTCATTTACTCTCTGGTTTGAAACGATTAAAAGAATCCCAGTACAAAAAGCAAGTGTATTTCAATTTCTGATACCCATAATTGCAACTATTCTAGCAATTATCTTTCTAGGTGAAACAATTAATTGGCAATTCGGTGTTGGTGCTGGTCTAATATTAAGTGGGTTGGTTGTAACGCAATTATCCTAAAAAAAGAGGAAATTTACTACTGTTTGAGCAGTAAGAATGGTTTTAGATTACTGATAAATAATTAGATCTTCAATTTCCCGAGGGTAGTAAGTCATCATTTCGCTTCCTTCTTCGGTGATTAGAATGGTATCTGAGTGCCTGAACCCAGCAAACCCATGAACATAAATTCCAGGTTCTACTGTAAATACCATACCTGGCTTCATTACCACTTTTGAACCAATATCTAGAAATGGTCGTTCATGACCTTCCATCCCGATTGCATGACCAGTATGATGCTGTACTAGATCCCAAACACCTTCATCTTTGAAGACCTTGCGAGCAGCTCGATCTACATCCGCATTTTTCACATTTGGACCAAATGCATCAATTGCTGCATTCTGTGCTTTCAGCATAATAGCAAAATATTTTTCTTGTTTCTTAGAAGGTTCGCCCATGAACATTGTTCTCTCAAGCTCGCTTCTATATCCACTAACATTTGCCCCTGCTCCTGTAACCAAGGTATCTCCTTTTTTGAAGAAAATATTTCCAGTAGTTGCGTGAGGAATTGCTGAACCAGCGCCTATTTGTCCACGATATCCAGCAGCTGCGGAAGTTGCTCCGCCTAATGGCTTGAAATCTGGACCTAAAGTTTTAATCATCATTTTAGATGCTTCTGCGCATGCTCTATTTACAACTTCGATTTCTGCAGCACCAACATAGGTGTATTCTTGGAGTAATTGATGAGCAATATTTCCCCACTTGCAACTTTCGTTAATTAAAGCGATCTCTTCTTGATCCTTAATTACACGCATATCCATAATTAAT
>DAOUWQ010000143.1 GCA_030667035.1 Candidatus Heimdallarchaeota archaeon
ATGTATCCCCAATTAGAGGACCTATTGCTCCATGGGAGATTGGTAATATTCCAGCATAATCAGTTAAGACTTGTCCAATACTTCCAATTGCTGATTTGAAAGGTGTCATAAATGCTTTGAATATAGCGATTGGAGTACCTGGATTAGCATCTGCGAGTGCAATACCTGCATCGAGTTCAGCTTCAGCAGTAGTTAATACAGCATTAGCATTAGGCTCATCATCTTGAGAGATGTAATATATAGCTCCAAAAGTACCATTTACTGCTTTGGTTATATAATCCATTTCCAATGCGAATTCTATAGGTTGGAACGCACTGCTAATTGTTTCAGCCAATGTAGTAGCAGCACCGCTCATAATTGAATAACCCGAGCTATTAGCTTTATTTCCGATTAGAGTTAAAACTGCCGATGCTTCCGCTCCTGCAGCAATACCAGCTGTACTATTTGAAATTGAATCATCCATATAAGCAAATACTTCGTTATATTCCATTCCTGGTGCATAGATATCTTTCGTTGTATTAGTTCCTTCATCATGGAATACATCTAAAGCATTAATGATATTTCCAACTGTGCCGCCGATATAACCTTCTTCAGCAATAATTGGTGTGAGTAATGAGAGTGTATCATTTACAAAATCAAAGAATCCTAAAGCAGATTCAGAACCAGCAACTTCGGCTCTTCGTGTAGGAGTGAAGATGGCCTGTACTACACTTAATTCAGCAGATGCATTAGTAAGATATTGTTGACTCTCAATAAATTGATAACCCATTATCAGTCGAACATTTCCTACTAACATATTGAACATCGCACGAAGTAAGTTAGGAGTGGAATCAACAAGCTCAAGTAAAAGTGGAACGAGAACACGATATTCATCGGTTACATTCATTACCATTTCTAGACCATCTGCTACTTGATTCAATACTTCAGCAATTTGAGCATTACCTTCAACATCGCGCATATCTGCGGGATCAATAGTACTAAGAATCGCATCAGCATTCAAGATGTGTACAAATATTTCATCAAAATACTCATCAAGTAAATAATCAATATCATTGATTATTTCTCCAACTAGCACTTCGGCATCATCTAATTCAGTTTCAGTTGGTTTCATTCCTGAAGACATATTGAACATGCCTGAGAATGTATCATAAACTTGCATAAACTTACCATATTGGAAATAGAATCCATCAACTTCTACATCTGTATCATTTGAATTGTCAAAGAAACCATGTCCTAATGGTCCTAGAGCTTGTAAAAGTTCAAACCCAGCAGATATTGTTGCATTGAATATATCTACTACGAATCCATACTGCATCGAAACAGCTTTGATTAAACGTAAAAATTGCAGTCGATTTAATCCACCGTAATTATTTTGAGCTATTTCAAACCAATAATCTGCTCGATCCAATTGAGCTAGTATTGCTTCTGTATCAAGATCCTCAAAATCAGTTGAATTGCCTTCAACAAATGGCATAGCTATTTCTGCTACGTTGGCTGCACCAGCAGCTAACGACCCGCCAATTTGAAGTCCACTTGAAGTACACAATAATATCCATGGAATAATTACAAGATTCAATATAATTACTATAGCTTGACCTGGTAACAAACACCATGTCCAAAAGCTCTTTGCTTTTTGAGTGAATAGATTAGAGAATAACCAGGAACTTGCAATAACTACTGCTAGCATAATTCCAAACATAATCAATAAATCAAATACCCAAACAAAAGTTGCATAACCTGCATATTGATCGTATATATCTATGATTGATTGATCAATTGGGATAAAGCTAAATCCAAAAATATCATCTAATCCCATCTTAATTAATCCTAGCGCATTAAGGAAAATCAAGTATGGAGAAAAGAACATAGAAGGATCTTGTCCACCAGCATAAAAGACAATTAATGGTATAAAGAATTGTATACCAAAAATCATCATTCCACCGAGAATACCTTTGCCAACCTTTCTAACAAACAATCCGGGTAATGCACAACAAATCAATAACAAAACAATTTCAACATAAGCTAAACCAGGATGACTGGATGTACCAACAAAGTTGAAAATAATCATTACAAGGGCGGAAACGCCTAATGCAATAAGAACACCTATCCAAAACCATGGACGTTCTTCTGTTGGTGGTCGTCCACCTGGGCGACCTTCAACTTGATAATCTTGATAATAACTGTCACCGTAATATTCTTCTTGTTGTGGTTTTACTTCTTGTTGGCTTGTTTGATAAGGATCTGGTGATTTATAAGGATCAGATCCATAAGGATCGGTTCCATAAGGTTCCGGTTGTCTATCAGGGGGAGGGGGTGGAGGAGCTTCGCTTCCCCAAGAATAATTTTCATTTTTCTTTGGGGGCTCTTCATCATCTGCCTCATTATTAAGTATATCAATATAATAGTCTTCTTCCGACATAGGCGCCAACCTTTTACATTAAATCTATAATATTATTTGTATTCTGTGATAAAAACGTTTCAATTATGGCAATCGAAACGAATGTCAATTGACTATATTAGTAGGTTACCTTCTTATTCAAAAAGCATTCTAATTAGCAACAGAACATTCAACTAAACTGGAAATTAACTATTAAATTAAAAAATGAGCACTCTTTCTTGTTCTTCTAGCAATAATTGTTGTTCACGTTCTTTGTTTCTTTCCACCCTTTTTTTAACACCTTTAACAATGAAGACTACACCAGTAACAAATAATACGGAGCTAATGGATGATGTGATTATAATTCTTATTGTTTTCCTGGTAGCTGGGTTATCATTTTCATTTAAAGGATCTGTGCCATAAATTACTTCTAATCCATCTTTAAAATCGTCCCTGTCGGTGTCATCATCTCGAGGGTCAGTGCCAATAAGATATTCTTCATAATTGGTCAGATTGTCGTTATCTTCATCTTCTTGACTATCATCAAATAAGGGATCTAAACGATTTTCAGCTTCAAAACCATCTGGCATTCCATCTTGGTCTGTATCTTCTTCAAAAGGATTGGTCAAGAGTACACTTTCGTCTGCATTGGTTAATCCATCTTGATCAGGATCTTGACTACCATCTGCTGGATCCAGTGGATCTAATCCATAGAGAATTTCAAAATCATCAGACGCTCCATCCGAATCAGTATCGGAATTATATGGATTGGTCCCGTAAATATTGATTTCATCAATATCTGAAATTGAGTCTCTATCTGAATCCAAAGCAAGAACAATCACGCCATCAAAGCCAATACCTCCAATAATATATTGGTCGAAATGCTTCACACCATAGAAACTATATTTAGAATATTCTCCAGCAAAAGCAGGATTTTGGAGGTCGCTTACGTTGAAAACCTTTAACCCATAATATCCATCTGCAACAAAAAGCATATCACCATATAAAGAAATTTCATATGAAAATCCGTCTGTATCCATTTCAGCTATTAAAGCTAATTCAGCATTAGAAGTATTATAGATTTTGAAACCATTTCCCCCTACTGCTGCGAATAAGAGGTTGTCTTTTTTATATAAATCTCGCATTGGGCTGATGTTTGCTAAATCATCTATTTTCGTGATAGTAGAAACATCAGAAACATTCAAACTATAAAGTCCAAGAAAATTTGTTCCGGCGTATAGAATATCATCGTCATATAACAAGCTGTACACATAAGGGTGCTCACTTGGAAAATCGTATGAACCTTCTACAGAGATATTTTCTATATCACTAATATTAAGTGCAACTAGTGTTCTATTCAAACCTGCAACAAAAACAATATCGTCATTTATTGCAGTACAATGTACTCTATTACCATCATAATAGGAATTTTCCAAGAATGGATTTTCAGGGTCAGAGATGTTTACAAAGAGAACGCCATCCTCGTATGCTGAAATAATTGCCAAATCTCCGCTTAAAGATAAGGCGAAAGCGTAGATTTCATCATCATGATTGTTATCAAAATAACCTATTTTGTAAGGGTCAGAGGGATCTGAAATATCATAGATCTCTAATCCTTTGTAATAATCAACAATATAAGCTAACTCATCTCTAATTACAACTCTGGTTGCTTTACCAAAACCAAGAAATTGGGAAAGCATTATCGGATTTGCAGGATTTGAAATGCTCAGTACTTGGATTCCGTCTTCCTCATCAGCAATAATTGCTATGTTCCCACTACTTGCAGCATCTAAGCAAAAACCGGGAGTATCGTATACACTTAATTCAACGGGGTTTTCCAAGTCAGAAATATCTAAAATTACAAGTCCGTAATTTTTGCAACTTAAGAATGCAAATGAATTAACAATTACAACATCTATTACATTGCTAAAGGTATATTCAGCTATTTTTTCAGGTGTTTTTTGATTTGTAAAATTTATTATTGCAAGACCACTTGAACCATAAGCCAAAAAAGCATATTTACAGTCATTAATTATAATAGAGTCAACACCAAAAGCTACTCCAGTGGAATCATTCCATGAACCCACCATGTATGGATCAGCAGGAAATGTTTGATCAATAATTTCAAGTCCACCTTCTTTAGCAGCTAAACAATTGTATTTTGTAACCACAGACATACCTGATATTTCATTAGCACCTTTCCAACTACTGATAAATAGAGGGTTTTCAGGATCGCTGACTTCATACAGATGAATGCCATTATTTGCAGTAGCTATTCGGAGAATATTTGCATGAATACCCACTTCTAATGTATCTCCACCAGGTGTAATTGTGCTTTTCAGAATTGGTGAAGTAGGGTTTGAGATATTAATTAACGCTACTCCATAATATGCTTGAGACACATAAGCCATAGTTCCATAGATAAAAACATCAATTGCATCACCTTGTGTAAGAATATTTGCAATTTGTTTTGGTCGGGATGGGTTCGAGATATTGATGACTTCTAATCCTTTATTTCCATTAGCAACGTAAGCAATTTCACCTTTAATTGCAACACCAGATGAAATCCCACCATCTCCATCGTAGGATCCATATTCCATGAATCCAATCTCTACAGCTTCAGTAAATAAAGCACCATTTTCTGGTTGAATACTGGTAATTTTAGTTACTGATGGATTATCCATAAAACACAAAGCAGAAGAATTAATTTGAGAACCCAAAACGAGAGTTAAGATGAATAATGCTATAAACAGAAATCCAAGTTTTCTTTTGTTCATAATTTCAACTCTCAAATTTTGGTTCAATAATTTTGAGCTTGTTTACTATCTTATTGTTGTATAATTTAAGAATTCTTATTAATATTTGAGTCTTCTTTCTTTTCGAATCAAAAGTAGTGGTTTATTTGTTGAAAATAATACTCTAATACTTTTACGAACCTAA
>DAOUWQ010000369.1 GCA_030667035.1 Candidatus Heimdallarchaeota archaeon
AAATTGTATTAAGAACACCACTTAGGAAACCAAAGTTGCCATCCCAAATCCATGAGTTATCTAGTGCGTCACCCAATAATCCAATGACAGCAATAATAATACCTGCAATTCCTGCGATAATAGCAAGAACTTCTGCAATCTGGTAAATGCTATGATATCTTCTTGATCGTCTACGTCTAGTCAAATAATCACCAATTTACGGTAGAGAATATAGCATAAAAAGATAATGCAATGTTACTCATTAATTATTCACAGCAATTGAAAATACAATCTTATTTTTATATTTGTAAAATATATTAATGAAGAATACAATGCACAATATGAAGTGGGTCTATGAAGACATTAAAATTATTATCCTGGAATGTGAATGGAATTAGAGCAATGTCGAAAAAAAAGATTTATAAAGATCATGATTTTCTTTCATGGCTAGATATCGATTCACCTGATATTCTGTGCCTACAGGAAACAAAAGCACATCCAGAACAGCTTACAGAAAAAATACTGCGCCCAAAAGGATACCAGAGTTATTGGAATTCAGGAGAACGTAAGGGATATAGCGGTGTAGTAACTTATTCAAAAGAGGAACTATCAAAGATTGAGTATAAAATAGGAGAAGAACGATTAGATAATGAGGGAAGAATGGTTGCTACAGAATTTTCTGATATAGTTATTTGTAACCTCTACTTTCCAAATGGCAAGAAAGACGCTGCCCGGTTAAAATATAAAATGGATTTCTATGATACTTTCCTAAACTTTGCTGAAAAGAAACGAGCAGAAGGAAAATCAGTTGTATTCTGTGGAGATGTGAACACCGCTCATAAGCCTATTGATTTATCAAGACCAAAAGCAAACGAAAAAATATCAGGCTTCTTACCCATTGAAAGGGAATGGTTAGATAAAATAGTTGACATGGGGTATGTTGATAGTTTCCGATTTATCCATAAAGACAAACCAGAACAGTATTCGTGGTGGTCCGTTCGTACAAATGCTCGAGAGCGGAATATTGGGTGGCGATTGGATTATTTCTTTGTTACTGATGATTTGAAGGATAGAATTATTGATGCATATATTTTACCAGATATTACAGGTTCGGACCATTGTCCGGTTGGTTTGAAACTAAAAATGTAATTGAATGAGGATAAAACTATGAAAGAGCTTACTATTGCAGTATATCAAATGGAAATCACTTCCGCAAAGAAAGAAGAGAATCTCCAGAGAGTAAAAAACTCGATAACAAAAAATTACCGTAAAGAATTAGATTTAGTTGTTTTACCAGAATTATTTAGCACTGGTTTTGCTTATAGTCATTTCTCTGATTTAGCTGAGGAAATTGATTCAAGTCAAACTTTGAAATTCCTTGCGAAAATCGCTGAAGAAAATGACATTAATATTGCCAGTTCAATTTTGGTTACCAATCCAAAAAAGAATATCTTTCAAAATGTTGGTTTCATTCTTCATCCAACGAAGGGAATAATTTATTCGTATGAAAAAATTCATCTCTGGGGAAATGAAAAAGAATACTTCCAACCTGGAACTGATGTTTCTGATCCTGTAACTATAAATGGTAAAGCAATGGTAGGACTATCTATCTGTTATGATTTGAGATTCCCAGAAATAGCTAAAAGCTTGGTTATAAAAGGAGCTGAAGTACTCATTACGGTTGCAGCATGGCCAAGTGCTCGATTACATCATTTCAACCTTTTAGCTGCAGCAAGAGCTCTCGAGAATACATCCTATCACATTGCTGTAAATAGATTAGGTTTTGATACGGAACCAAAAGTGATTCACTACAAAGGCTCTTCAAGAGTTATTGATCCACTTGGAAATGTAATTGCTGGGGCAGGACATCATGAACAAATGATAATCGCAACACTTCATCCGGAAGTTTTAGAGAGCGCTCGTTCAGCAATACCTGTTCTAAAAGATCGAAAGATGAACTCTTTTCTATAAATTTCTGAATTGAGAAAGGATGAGGATTAGGAAAATGTTATAGAATTCCTAAAACCTCTTTGATAATTTTGGATGCTGCTAAAGCAGATATGCCAGCATAATCGAATTTTGGACAGAGCTCAACAACATCGAAAGCATAAATATTGATGCCTTGTAAACCATGAATGAAATCAATAATCTCTCGAGTAGTTGCTCCACCTGGTTCTGGATTACCAACACCTGGTGCAAATGCTGGGTCTAGTACATCCAAATCAATAGAGAGATACACTCCATCAAGGTAATCTGGTAATTGAGATTTAATCTGTTGTGCGGTGGCAAACCCACCATTGGTTTGTAAATCTTTGATTGAAATAGTGTTAATTTTCAATTGTTCAGCAAGTTGCTTTTGTTCCAAAGTAGATGAACGAATACCTACTTGAGTAATAGTTTCAGGTTCAATGTTAGTTTCATCAATTATTCGTTTTACAACACAAGCATGAGAATATGGATTGCCTTCATACTGATCATACAAATCAGGGTGAGCATCTAAATAGATTAACCCTATTCGTACGTCTTTTAATTTCTTCAAAGAGTAGAAAGTAAAGTAGGTAGAGAGATGATCTCCTCCCAAGAAAAAGAACTTTGTTCCATGTCGACTGTATTTCTGAATCATATTGAGTATTTTACTACGAGCATCCATTTCATTTGCTTCGGAAATTGGAGCATCTCCCATGTCGAAGATTTGCCACGTTTGTTTAAGATCTCTATTTGTTTCAGTGATGGAATTATATAATGCACCAGTAGTTGCATGACGAATATATTCTGGTCCTTGTGCCGCTCCTCTACGAAATGATGATGAAGCATCCCAAGGAATGCCTAATACACATAAATTGGTATAATTTATGTTATCTGTTGTTGACCCAAAAAATGGTTGATTGACTTGTACATTTTCATTCATGACTAACTACTCACTACCAAGCTTCTGATATATTGCTGTGAATAATAGTGATAAATGTTATTTTAATTATATCCCCAAGAACGAATGGAATGAATCCCATGAGAAATAAATTAACCATTGATATTGCGGTAGAACTGCCAATTGAAACCCAGAGATAGAGGTGAATTAAACCTGGAATGTAAATTGCCGTAAAATTAATCAGTAACATTATAGCCAAAAATAACCATGAATTGGATTTTTTTCGTGAAAACTTTTCAGAGAACCAACCGGACACAAAACTTGCGACAAGGAAACCAA
>DAOUWQ010000029.1 GCA_030667035.1 Candidatus Heimdallarchaeota archaeon
CCAGAAAATACAACGATAAAATGATTGAGATAATCAAAAAAATCCCCTCTACAAATCTTTCGGAAGTAAATTTGGAAGAATTTGAGAAGATAAAAGATATAAGGATAAACCTGGCTAAAAGAAATCCTCCCAAAGGATATCAAATCGCTCTATTCGAAGGATATGGAATATATGGTGAAAATCTGCTAAGATTTGAGGAAATGATTAAAGAAATCAATGAAACATTAGGAAAATACCGTTTCTTACCTTTTATTAAATACGGCCATGCACCATCTTTATGGCATGTAGGGAATGAAAAAATAAAAGGACTCATTATGCATTCACGTGAAATTCGTCCAACGAATTTTACTCAAGACTTAGTTTTCAATGGTATTGTAGATTTAGTGGAAACATGCGAACGACTTGGTATAACTCCAAAACCAGAACATAAATGGCCATTCTCAAAAACAACTGTGAAGCACAAAAGACTTACAGAATTAACAAAATTACTGGGAGCCAATTTCAATCCATTTTTGTTGGATTGTACATTGGAAGAACTATCAGAAATGGTCCTTTAAGTTTGCATTTACCGAATCGGTGATATCTACCTATTCGGTATTTCTTCTTACTCTATTTTTCCTTGTGCATTTCTAATACAATTTTCACTGCTTCTACAACAAAATTAGGACAATTTTCTGAATAGATTCCAGCATCAGAAGCCTTTTGTTTTGCATCGGGGTCATTTGGATCGATACCAATTAATCCATAACAAGTACTGTGTCTGAATTTTTCTTGAAAGAGTTTGTAAAAGTTAATCACATCTCCTCTTGTTGCGTCTTTTACATCGGTAATATTATCAAAAAGCTGACCATTTAGAACTCCAAGAGCCATGATTGCACCAGAGACAGCGCCACAAATTTCTCCTCGACCAATTATTCCACCACCAAAAGATGCTGTAACAAAAGGTGCTTGATCGAAATAGACTCCTTTTTCTTCCAAGATGGTTCTCAGAACAGATTGAGAACAATTGTAATCTCCAGTAAAATATTCCAATGCTTTTTTTTCAATTTCTTTGTGCAAAATAACTTCCTCAATTAAAGATTAATTTCAAATCAACTCTCAAGTGTATTTACTGAATAAAAAACTACTGAAAACTAAAAAATAACCTCTGTTATAAGATAATTAGGTGGTTATTGTGTGGTTTCTACAACGTCCTGATGCGGCAAATGTTTGGAAAAATGAAACAGTATGTAGTCGTTACTCAAGATACAAAGGCATACTAGATGGTAACAAAATACCACGCTATCTTATCTCAATGAAATTAGCAGTCGATATTTCATTTGAAGAACCACTGGAGAAATTGTGGGAAGCTCATGAACAAGCAGCAAAAGAATTCAAAGAGTACCTTTTGAAGATCGATACCGAAAAAGTGCCGTTAAATAAACTACCTTCACCGGAAAAATCATTTCTTGATCTAAAAGAAAAAATAGCTTATAAAATACTACAAGAATGTCATTTTTGTGAACGACGTTGCGGAACAAATAGAGCACAAGGAAAAATTGGTTTCTGTCGATTGGGAAAAGACAGCTACATTTCTTCTGCTTTTGCTCACACAGGCGAAGAATCAGTGTTAGTACCAAGTGGAACGATTTTTTTCACTGGTTGCACTTTTACTTGCGTATTTTGTCAAAATTCTGATATATCTCAAGAATGGGGTGATGCAATAGAAAACAAAGTCTCAGAAGGTGTAAAAGTTACTTCTAAACAAGTTGCTTTAATGGCGGAAAAATTATGGAAGGAAGGAGTGAGGAATATCAACTTAGTTGGAGGAGATCCAACACCTAATTTGCATACTATTATTTCAGCTCTGAAACACTTTGGAAAAAGTATTACCATTCTTTGGAATTCTAATACGTATCAATCCCTAGAAGCAACGAAATTATTACTCGAATTAATGGATTTTTGGTTGCCTGATTTTAAATTCTGGGAAAATGATTTCGCCAAGAAAATGTCTGGAGTAAACAATTATCAAGAAATTATCAGCAGAAATATCAAATTAGCTTATGATGAGGGCTCTGGAGAAATTCTTATTCGGCATTTAATTATGCCTGGAAGAGTAGAACAAGATACCTTTCCAATTTTAGAGTGGTGCGCAAAGGAAGTACCAAACGCACTGATTAATCTCATGGACCAATATCGCCCCGAATATCTTGTCAGAAGAAAACCAAGTTTGTATAATTCCATAAACCAGAGAATTACTCCTGCTGAATGGCAAAAAGCAACTGAAAAAGCGGATGCACTGGGTTTACTTTGGAAACCTGTTTCATAATCAGTTAATATGAAAATAAAAAAGATAAAAAGGCTAGCAGAATTAATCTCTGCTTGCGGTTGTTCCATATACTCTTGCTTGTCTTGTATTATACCAGAATGAAATGAGCATAATTAATACTAGTCCTACTATTTGACAAAGTGCATATTGCTCAACTGGATTTAGAATGGTAAAGAGATCTACACCGTTTAGAATAGCAAACGTAATGTAATAACAGAGGTAATACACAATTGAAATTGCTGTTGCTGATAAGAATGGTGCTCTATAATCTTTGATATCATAGGATTTTAATCGTGTTAGTAGAGCTTCATACAAAATAGTTTCTGCGTTAGCAATAATGAATACTGCTGCAATTGTGATTGTGATATAGGCAGCAAGATATTGACTGCTAATCACTTGGAGAATCTCTCGTGCATGATAAATAATTGGTATTTGTGTCAATAATGCGAACCCAGCAAGAATAGCTAAGACACCTAAGGGTTTTCCAAGTTTCCATTGAATATTAAGATTTGACATTCTACACACCTTTCTAAGTGATTGCAAAGTTTGAAGTATCAAATATTCGATACTAAATGTATTATACTTTCGGTTTTTCTTCTACATATTAAAAATTGTTTCGGAGAAACTCAAATTTTCCATTTAAATTTCCTTACTTTGAAAGTTTAACATATCGCTCAAATTCCTCTACACCGTTCTCTCGTAACCGTTGGCGAATTAAATCCCTCAAAGACTCTAAATTGGTTCCTCTTTTAGCACTCACAAAAATAAACGATTCTTGTAGTTGTTCAGATAATCGATTAAAATTAACTGCTTCCTTGAAATATTCCATTGCTTGGTCAGCGTCGTGCTTGTAAACTTTGTCAATTTTATTTAGGACAACAATCGGTTTAATTTTCTTTGAAATTAAGAATTGATACAATTCTTGATCAATAGGAATAATCCCTTTTTTAGAAAGACGCTTTGAAACATCAATTAAGCTTTTAGCATCAATTACAAGAACACAAGCCGGTATTCGAAAACTATTCTCTTCAAAATAATCAACGATATCTTGTTTCACTCGTTCTTCATATTCCTTAGTTCTACTATGAACTTTACCCCAACCTGGAACATCAACAACTTTGAATTTCTTAGAGAGATTATATTCTTTTATACGTCTGGTAGAACCGGGCTTCTTTCCAATAGTAGGATTGACTGCAGTTAATTTTCCAATTAACGAACTCTTACCAGCATTTG
Organism: Candidatus Heimdallarchaeota archaeon; assembly: GCA_030667035.1. GTDB lineage: Archaea > Asgardarchaeota > Heimdallarchaeia > JABLTI01 > JABLTI01 > JABLTI01. The sequence goes on from DAOUWQ010000029.1 coordinate 3,542, forward strand.
GTCTTCCTACGAAAATAAGCAACCAAGCAAAAGCTTCCATACAGTAACAAAGAAATTACGATAAATATGTCTTTTCTCTTGAGTGTTAATCGCCCCAGAAAGGACGTGTACGTGAATATTCTTTTTCTGCATCAATTATTTCAGAATAGAACTCGTAATCTTCCTTAGAGTAACTTTTCTGAAGAACTCTACTTGCACTTCTTGGACCAATACCTCGAGCAGAGAGAGCAATAATAGCTTTCTTTCCTGAAGCAATAACTAAATCAGCGCTTTTGAATCCTCTTTTGAGGATCTTTTCTTCATCAGGTTCGAGCTTTTCTCTTCGAAGGTGTTTTTTTACTAATGAGTGGAGATCTTCATTATACACCGATACTGCAGCAAGATAGCGTGCACCACATTTTGGGCATTCGGGTTTATTATCAATATTGCCTACAGTAGAAATGGCATTATATTTTCCACACCACATACAAATTAATCGTATCTCTTTCTTGTCAAGTCTTTCTTGCACCTTCTTAGCAAGTTGACGATCTGGTTTTGAAGGAATAATAAATCCCGTAAATCTCAATTGATTCAAAGCAGAACGAGCAAGTGGTGAAATAGTTTCTAAAGATTTCTTCTCAATAAAAGCAAATTCTATCTCTCGGTTGTTTATTTTCTCAAGAACTATCTTGGTCTGCTCAATATCTAGTTTATCATGGAGAAGTTCCTTAAATGTCGAGTCTGCAATAAGTGAACCCTCATAAGCTCGAGCAATTCGTTTGGGAGATATTTTTCTACCTTCCCAATGTCCTCTAATTGCACCAAAACGTTTGGCAATATGAATAAAACGCCAATCATACATTGATGTTTGTGGAATGGTTCTTCGGAGAAGCTCTTCCACGAAATTTCCTCGTAATTCACGGAAAGCACCTTCAATATGCTGTGGCTTGAGATAATAGGGAAAACTAAGGATAATTCTATAGGAATCGGCTCGAATATTAATTGCACAAGCAAATCTAGCCATCAGTAAAGAGCCAACAAGTTGACCTAATGTTTGATTCACATTAGTTCCAAAATCAGCATGAATAATGCCAAAATTACCACTTGTCTCTATAACAATTCTCTTGTTGGTAGGCATTGGATTGTCTTTCGAGTAATGATCAAAGAGATATTTAATAACTTCATCTTTGGAATCTTCATCAATAGGATAATCAGCAAGTGCTTCTTTAGCATCGCTCAAGTCATCAGATGTATTGAATATCTCCCAAACCTTATCACGTATTTCTCCTACTTCTTGAGCCACTGAAAAGGGTACAGGAATTAGTTCACCGTCCCAGGCAGGAATAGCACCAATAGGATTATGGACAGGAGCAACTTCAACTCTGTCTTCTTGAATTGCAAGGATTTTCCAGGGAACACCTTTTACAATAAAAACTGTACCAACCGCACCAGAAATCTCAACAAATTCCTCATCAAGAGAGCCAACGATACGGTTCGTAGCTACATCATAGATTTGGTATCGTTTTACATCTCTAATGGGACTAAGATTGCCAAAGTAATAATGTAAGGTATATTTTCTTCGGGTAACTGTGCCATCGTCCTCTAACCAGAGGGTACCTAATTTCTTCATTAATCGTAAAAGTTCCCACAATTTTTCTTTGGTAATATCTTTGTAAGGATAAGCACGACTTATAATTGTAAATAATTCATCAACAGTTCGAGGGGCATTCTCCATCAAAATACCTGTAATCTGGTGTGATAATACTTCCCAAGGGGAAAAGTGTGGATTTGGTGGTTCAAGTTCTTTATTGAGCGCTTTTCGACCAATAACAGCTGCTTCTAGAATGTCTTCAGCATCAATGGTAATGAGTATACCATTACTAGTCTGATCAATTCTATGACCACTTCTACCAATTCGTTGGAGGAGAGGAGCAATTTCTCGACTTGACATCATCTGGATAACAGTATCTACTGAACCAATATCTATACCTAACTCTAAACTAGAAGTACAAATTATGGCTTTCAAATCACCACTTTTGAAACGTTCTTCAGCTTCTTTTCTAATATCTTTAGAAAGAGATCCATGATGAACACCAAAAGGAAAATCGGTGCCTATCAAACGCATTCTATTACCAAGAATTTCAGTAAATTGACGAGTATTAGTAAAGACAAGAGTATGGGTATTCTCACGAATAATATCAATAACCTTCCGAGCTCGAGCAGCAGCTTCTGGGCTTGAGAAAATCTTTTCAGAGAGCTCTTCATCCTCCTTAGAGGTTTGGGGGAATACAATTGATAGATTAATTGATTTAATGGTTGGCTCTTCAAGGATAGTGCATTCTCTACCTATTCCAGCCAAAAGTTTGGCAACTAAATGGGAATCACCAACCGTTGCAGAAAGGCCAATTCTTTGGAAACTCTTTTCACAAAATTGTTCAAGTCTTTCTAAAGAAAGAAACAATTGTGTACCCCTCTTCGAGTCAACAAGTTCATGAATTTCATCTACTATCACCCATGAGACGTTACGAAGATGTTGTCCAAGTCGCTTAGCCGTTAGAATAATACCCAGCGTTTCAGGAGTAGTAACTAAAAGATGAGGTGGGTTTAGTGTTTGTTGTCTGCGCTCATATTGAGAAGTATCGGAATGACGGATGCTTGTTTTGATATCGAGTTGTTCCCCAATATCAATAACCCGTTTGAAAATATCTCGATTAAGGGCACGGAGAGGGGTGATATACAAAATATTGATGCCAGGTTTAAGACCGTTTGCTTCACGATCCCGAATAAGTTGATCGAAAACCGGGAGAACAGCAGCTTCAGTTTTTCCAGAACCAGTAGCACTAATAATAAGTGCATTTTTATTTTTTTGTAGAACCGGAAAGGCTAATTCCTGAATAGGGGTGAATTCTTCAAAACCAAGAGAAGTAATTACTTCTCGTAAGGCTGGACTAAAACTGCCGAAATTGAGCATAAAAATACCCTTATTATCTTACGCTTTACTTCTTCTTTTAAAATCAAAGATAACTTTGAGATATTATTTTTTCTTGTAAATTGACTTTCTAAATGAGCTTTTGGACCTCATAATAGACATCAAAAGGATTCGTTCGTTAATTACTCTATGAAACAAGTTAGAACAAGCAAGGAAAAACTGGTTGTATTGTACCCTCTGTCAATTTAAGGAAAATGGCAAAAGAATACTATATATCAGAAAAAAATGGGAGTAGATAAATTACTCTTCTTCTTCGCCGCTGACAAGATGATAACCCAAGGCTAAGAAGCCGCCGAGAATTAATACTAGGTAAACAATGTAGAGGATACTATTTGCGTCAATCATTAATCATTCATCTCTTTCGATTTTTATATAAACGTGTAAGGTGGTTCTTTCTTCCCTTAAAAACTCTTTCGACCTTTTTATTATTTATTTAGGTCAGCTATTTATTTTTAATAGACAAACATCTTTTTTTATTGCATTACAAATTATTTTTCAATGGCCAATCTTACATGAATGATTTTTTTTGAATGTTTATTCGTTTCAACCTTAGTTGCAATTATATTATGGAAAAATAATTTGCCAATAACTGTAACGGGTAAAAATAATATATTATCTTTTTCATGAATGCCTTGAACAGTGGTTGTGATGAAGATTGCCTTGTAATTAGAATTAAAATTTCTAACAAGTAAGTCAAGAATTTTCTGAATATATATTTGTGGGATGAGTTTCTTCATCCCAATGGACATATGGATACAAACGTCCTTTACCATAAGAATATGTTTTTCTTCTCCTACAGTGGTGCTCATAATGAATACCTCTAGAACAATATTCGAAATACATCATATAAACACCGATTTTTTTCTGAAAGGGCATATATTTCTATAATTGAAACTAAATAGATTTTAAATCAAATACAAAAAGTTATTTCAAAGAAATGAATTAAAGTAATAACGAAAAACGTGAGGGAATTAATTGATTAGAAAAGACCCAACAAAACGCTTCTCAGATCGAGTAGAAAATTACGTAAAATATCGTCCAAGTTATCCACCAAAAGTAGTAGATGAATTATTAGCTAAAGGAGTAATTACTACAAATTCAGTTATTGCGGATATCGGGTCAGGAACAGGAAAATTCTCAGAACTTTTAGTGAAGAAAGGAGTGAAAGTATTTGGAATTGAACCCAATGAGGATATGAGAAAAGCAGGAGAGAATTTTCTATCTTCATATTCGATTTTTCAAAGTCTCTCTGGAACAGCAGAAGCAACTAATTTACCTGAAAAATCAATTGATGTAATAACTGTCGCTCAAGCCTTTCACTGGTTTAAAATTGCAGAAACACAAAAAGAATTTGCTAGAATTTTGAAACCAAATGGATACATAGTGCTAATTTGGAATGATAGAGATTCAGAAGATGCATTTCAAAAAGAATATGATCGGCTTATAATTGAATATTGCCCAGAATACAGGCTTAATGATCATCGAAATATTAGTTATCATGATCTCGAGATTTTTTATAAAACTGATGAAATTACAAAGTTTGAATGTGCGTATAGTCAATTATTTGATTTTGAGAGTTTACAAGGTCGTTTGGAATCAAGTTCTTATACACCAACAAGAGGTGAAGAGAATTATCAACCAATGATAATAAAACTGAAGGAACTTCACAATAAATATCAAGAAAATGGAAAAGTGAAATTTGCTTACAAAACTGAAATGTCATATGGTATTCCAAATTTCTTGTAAGAATAACGATTACTTTCGCTTATCTCCCCAGATAACTGTTAATTTTATTGTTTCGAAATACTAGTTTATCTTCTAACTAATTAATAGTGGTAGCACTCAATGGCAGTATTAAAAAAAACTCAGAGTCAAATAATGATTCCAAAGCAAGAAAGGAATTTTTTATTTCATGTAGATTTAGATTGTTTTTTTGCTGCTGTAGAAGTGAGAGAACAACCATCATTGAAAGGGTTGCCAGTTATCGTTGGGGGAGATAAAGAATCTAAGAGAGGAGTTGTTACTACATGTACTTACGAAGCAAGAAAATTTGGTGTACATTCAGGGATGTCTATAGTTGAAGCTTTGAATTTGTGCTCTGAATCTATCTGTATAAGAAGGGGAAATTATAGCTTATACAGAGAAGTATCAGATAGTGTTATGGCTATTTTATCATCATATACAGACGAATTTCGTTGTGCATCTATTGATGAAGCTTATTTGAATTTAACAAAAATAATCAATGAAGAATTCAATGGAAATCCTCTCCCCTTAGCTGAGGAAATAAAAAAAGAAATTTTTGAAACAGAGGGAATAACATGTTCTATTGGCATTGGATCAAATACAACAATCGCTAAAATGGCTACTTCCCAAAATAAACCGAATGGCATAACTTTCATACCAAAAGAGAAAATCAAAGAATTTCTAAAACCTTTACCTGTAAGGCGAATTAGTGGCATAGGACCCAAATCTGCA
>DAOUWQ010000279.1 GCA_030667035.1 Candidatus Heimdallarchaeota archaeon
ATAAAAGATGAGGATATATCAATTAAAAAAGGAACAATTCAAACGCTGAACATAGCCAATATTAAGGGGTTCGGCATTAGAACAATTTCTAATGGTGGTTTGGGTTTCGCAGGGTCGTATGATGTTTCTGCGAATGAAATTGAGCGTATGGCAAAACTAGCTGTAAGAATTGCTAAGGCTTCAGGTGCAACACGCAAGAAGCCGATTGTTTTTGTTGATGAAAAACCTGTTGAAGATAGCTACAAGACGCCAATTAAGAAGGATCCATTCTCAATTCCAACAGAAGAGAAAATCGAACTACTGATGGACGCAGATAAGCGATTGAGAGCATACAATCCTGATGAAATTAAAATGTCTCGAGCAGATTATCGGGGGCACCAAGAAGACAAAGTCTTCGCAAGCTCAGAAGGGGCCTATATCACTCAACAAATAACCTTTTGCGGTGGAGGAATATCATGTACCGCAATAACCCCAGGTGAACCACCACAAACAAGGTCATTTCCAGGTTCATTTAGAGGAAACTTTTCAACAAAAGGTTATGATTATTTCGAGAGCTTAAAGCTCTTAGAAAATGCCGATAAAACTGCAGATGAAGCTATTGCCCTAACAGGTGCGAAACATTGCCCAACAGAAAAAACTGTTTTATTATTGGATGGGCATCAATTGATGTTACAAATTCATGAATCATGTGGTCACCCAACGGAATTAGATAGAGTATTGGGTACAGAAGCTGCGTTTGCAGGAACAAGTTTCATGACTCCTGAAAAACTTGGAAAATTAATGTACGGAAGCGAACATGTCAATATGACTTCTGATTGCACTTTACCAGGTGGACTCGGAACTTATGGATATGATGACGAAGGAGTAAAAGCTAAAAGAATAGATTTGGTGAAAAATGGTTTATTCGTTGGATACCAAAGCTCTCGAGAAACTGCAGCAATAATTGGTTTAACCGAAAGCTCTGCAGGTATGCGAGCAGATAATCCACAAAAATTACCCTTAGTAAGAATGACAAATATCAATCTTGAACCAGGAGACTGGAAGAGAGATGAAATAATCGCAGATACAAAGAAAGGAATACTGATGTCCACCAATAAAAGCTGGAGTATAGACGACAAACGATTGAACTTCCAATTTGGAACAGAAATTGCTTGGGAAATAGTTGATTGTGAAATAGGCCAGATACTAAAGAATCCAACCTACACAGGTATTACACCCGAATTCTGGGGTGGAATGGATGCGCATTCAAAGGATGATTGGAAAGTGCTCGGTACTCCAAATTGTGGCAAAGGGCAGCCCGGTCAAGTTATGTATGTAGGTCATGGATGTGGAACCGCACGTTTCAATAATGTTCGTGTAGGTGTTATGCAGGAGGCGACTTCGACCAGTGGTGTTCAATAAGGATTTACTTCTCGAGAAAGCCCAATTTGTTCTTAAGCAAGCAGAGAAATTTGGTGCTACTCAAACAGAAGTTACAATTACCTCTACAACTGGTGCATTAACTCGTTTAGCAAATAGTATCATTGACCAAAACGTTGCTGAACGACACTTTCGAGTTAGTACTATTGCTTATGTTGGAACCCAAAAAGGTTCAACAACAGTGGAAGTTTTTGATAATGAATCAATTACAAGTGCAGTTGAAACCGCAGTTAAGATAGCTAAAATTTCTCCTGCAAATAAAGACTTCAAATCTTTACCAGAGAAACAAACCTATTCTGATAAGGTTTCTCTAGCTGACCTCGTTTCCAAAAATACTATTGAGGCTACACCAGAGCAACGAGCTGATTTTGCGAAATTAGCTATTGATAGTGCTCATGCAATAGATAAACGAATTAGAGCTGTTGCCGGAGCAGTTTCACATACAACTGCTGAACGTATTATTCTCAATAACCTTGGTTTGGAAGCTTACGATCGTGGCACATATGGTAACATTAACCTAACAGTTCTTGCAGAAGATGGTACTGAAGAAACTGCTGGATGGTCTTCTGATAATCGCAAGGACTTTTCCAAGCTCGACATTCAAACTGTAGCTGAAAAGGCTGCTCGAAAAGCTGTTGATGGTTTCGGGATGAAATATATTGATCCCGGTGAATATGAGGTTGTATTAGAACCCGCTGCTGCTGCTGGATTTCTCTTCTTTATCAACTACTTTGGTTTCAGTGCCCAGTCGTATCAAGATTATCTCAGCTTTTTGCGAGATAAAATCGGTACCAAACTTTTCTCAGATAAATTGACCCTCTGGGATGATGCTTATGACCCTCGTTTGGAAAACCGTGAGATATTTGATAGCGAAGGTGTTCCAAAATCTAAATTGGAAATGATTAAAGACGGAGTGGTCAAGAACCTTACTTACGATTCTTTAACTGCCAGCAAAGATGGCGTTCAAAGCACAGGTCACAATGCTAAATTCTATGGTCGCTCATTACCTATTGCCCAACATTTGCTTGTAGGTGAAGGTGATTCCAATCTCGACGAGATGATTGCTGAAACAAAAAATGGTATTTTAGTAACTCATTTTCATTATCAAAATGCCGTTAACCCTACAAAAGGTGTTTTCACTGGTCTTACTCGAGATGGTGCTTGGTATATTAAGAATGGGGAAATACAATTCCCACTTAAAACATTGAGATATACTGATGCTGCACCTCGTTTCTTAGGTGAAATCGATTTAGTTGGTAAATACATGGACTTGAATGATGCAAGAGCCTTAGTTCCACCTATGAAATTGCCTTCATTCAAAATCTCCGGGTCAAGTAAAGAGTAATTATTGCTATAATTATTCTTTCAATCATTTTTTTCTTCAACCTTTTCCCTCTGCGATAGTCTTTTATTTTATATTCAATATTTTAGTACTATCTTTCACATGAGGTTGTAAAATGGATTCAAATAAAAGAAGATTTTTACTCACTTTGTGGGTGGTAGGTTTATTCTCACTTACAATGATTTTTGCTCCGTCAATAAACGGGGCGCCAAATATTTTTAGTAATAGCGAGTTCTCAATAAAAACTACTGGTGTCTTTGTTGAGGATTTTGAAGATACGACTTTTAGGGATGTCTCCACTAACGCTTTTGGTTGGTGAACAGGAACAGTTACTAATGATCGAGATTTTTCATTAGATTTTCTGGATCACTACTATACCTCATCTCCAGTGTTTGATGTAGAAGTTCAAGGTAGGAATGCCTATCTTGGTTTGTATGCTGATATTGGTATGACACAAATAGCAATATTAGAAATGAGCAACCCATCTGATATTAGATTGTTAGGAGAAAGTACTACTTGGTATTATACTAAAGCAATTGCTGTTGAAGGTGATGCACTTTGGGCAGGGCAATATGATGATGCTATGACTGATCATTCATTAGTTTCTTATGAAATTGAAGATCCCTTTAATCCTGCGTGGAGAACTGCAATTGGTATGGATAACTATATCACTGATATTGAAACTCTCGGAGCTTATATCTATTTTACTTCGTATAATGTTCAGGATAATAGTTCGTTAAGAGTATTATATGATGAAGACCCTGATGGGTTGGAAACAGCTTATGTAAAATGCAATTGGGATTGTAATCTCTCATTAGGTCTTGATGTTGTTGGAAATTACGCATATATTGCAGCCAGCACTGAAGGATTTTATGTGCTTAATATTACAAACAAATTTTCCCCAATAGAAATGGGATATGTTGACACTCCTGGGAATGCTACTGATGTTATCGTCGATGGTGGATTTGCTTACTTAGCTGATGGTGCAGCGGGTGTGCATGTTATAGATGTTAGAGACCCCACCAATCCAACAATACTTTGTACTTATGATACTCCGGGGACTGCTCAAAAATTAGTCAAACAGGGAAGAACACTCTTCATTG
>DAOUWQ010000127.1 GCA_030667035.1 Candidatus Heimdallarchaeota archaeon
GAACCAGCGAAGATGATGAATACGCCAAGAAAAGATTCCCAGCAGAAACTGGATACTCTCCAAACTTATGGTTCTTACTTGGTGAATTTGATGATAATAATAAAAGACCAAACTTAAACACTGATTTTATTTCAGAATGTGATCAAGGTAATGAAGAAGAATATTTACCATACCTTCTAGACAATACAGCCTTTACTGAAGGAAATATTGGTGTTCAAAGTAACAACAAAATCACACCATACAATGATTCTGGCGAACACGCTGGATTAATCGCATTAAATAAATATGGTAACTGGGACAAAGATGATTCACTAAACTGGGGCAAATATGGCGTAGTCTATATGTGGTCCTACATTTATGTTCCTGGTAATGATGACATCACAGTTGGTTTTGGTGCAAATGGTGCAACAGAATACAAAGTATGGTTAAATGGTGAATACACACTAACTGGAGATAAGAAAAACAGATGGTCTGTAGACAATGAAGTTACACTCAATGCAGGTTTGAATCTAGTTATGATGAAGATCTCTGCAAAAGTTGACGCACATTTCGCAGGACAAATAGTCTTCTTCAACTCCGAAAACACCAACGCTAATTTGGGCACTCTCTATAATGTGTGGCCAGCTCTTGGTGATTTATAATCGCGATAACACCCTTAATAATCCAACCCCCCCTAACTCTTTGAGTTACAATCTCATTTTTGGGATTATTAAGGGTCTCTTCCCTCCCTTTTTTATTTTCTTTTCTTGATTTTTAACAACTCTTTATCGAATCTTTTAATTTAACAAATTAACATTTTTTTGCAAAGTAATATGTGAAGTAAAATAAATAAAAAAAAAGATATTAGAAATGGCTTAGAAAGCGCCATTCCATTACTTTTCTGAAAGTACTATTTCTAAGAAGAGCTCATGAAATCTGGTATCATCAGTTAATTCTGGATGGAATGTTACTGCTAATAGTTTCCCTTGCTTAGCTGCATAGATTTCTTCTGTAGTTCTACAAAGAACTTCAACATTTTTTGCTGCAGTTTTAATAATGGGAGCTCGAATAAATACTCCTGGAAAAGACTTCTTACCAAATCCTTGGATAGTCAAATCTAGTTCAAAAGATTCTTGTTGACGTCCATATTTATTTCTAAGTACATCTATATCCATCAATTCTAACAAAGCTTGTGTGAATCCTTTAACTACTTTATCAGTTGAGGATTTTGATAGCATAATAGTACCAGCACAAGAACCAAACAATGCCATACCATTCTTAGCTTTATCTTGGATTATTTTAATGAGTTTTTTATTAAAGCGCTTTTCCTCAATGAAACGACTCATTACAGTGCTTTCTCCACCAGGAATAATAAGTCCATCAATCTTTTCTAATTGTTCGGGTGTCTTTACACGAACAGTTTTAGTTGGAATGCCCTTTTTCGCTAGAACATCATCCATCATAAGAACATGTTCGAGAACATCCCCTTGAATAGCTAATACACCAATTGTTACGTTTTTCTTAGCCATTATGAATCAGCTCCTCGTTCTTGCATACTAAATTTCATTTCTGAACCTGTCAAACCAAGCATTGCTTTAGTTTCACTGACCATTTCTTGAGCTTCGATAACAACTTCGGGATTTTCCCAATAAGATGTTGCCAGAACAACTGCAGAAGCTCTTTGTAATGCATCTTCACTCTTGAAAATACCAGAACCAACGAAAATTCCATCGGAACCCAATTTCATCATTAAGGCAGCATCTGCAGGAGTGCTAATACCACCCGCAGCAAAATTAACTGTAGGCAATCGACCTAATTTAGCAGTTTCTAAAACGGTTTCAAAAGAAACTTTCATTTCTCTTGCTTTGAACATTAATTCTTGGTTTTCATCAGCTTCATAGAGACCTTTGATCTCACGAATCTCATTGTTTACTAAGCGAATGTGGCGAACTGCTTCTGCAACATTACCTGTGCCGGGTTCTCCTTTTGTGCGTATCATTGCAGCTCCTTCATCAATTCGACGTAAAGCACTGCCAAGATCCAAAGCACCACAAACGAAAGGAGCAACAAAATCCCATTTCCAAATGTGGCGGAATTCATCGGCTGGTGTTAATACTTCAGACTCATCAATACAGTCTGCACCTGTCTCTTGTAATACAAGAGCTTCAGCAGTGTGACCAAGACGACATTTTGCCATAACTGGAATTGTAATAGCATCTAAAATATCACGAATGATTGGTATTGATGCAGGACGGGCAACTCCACCACTTCTTCTGACATCAATAGGCAATTTATCAAGGACCATTACTGCCACTGCTCCTGCTTCTTCAGCAATATGAGCTTGTTCGACAGTAGTAACATCCATAATAACGCCACCCTTGGTCATACGAGCGAATCCTCGCTTAACGCGATTTGTACCTCTCACAACGTTTTCCTCCGTTGTAAGGAGTTTTTTGATTTCGCCCGTTTTCATATATGATCTTTCGGGGAATAAGTTTTTCATTTTGAGAATCCTCTCATTACTATACAAGTTACAACTTGTATATTCAAGTTATAACATGCAAATATTGAAATAGAGGATTAAAAAATATTGTGTATAAACAGCTTTATCTGTTATCAGAAAATAGGAAAGGAGAAAATTAGTAGAAGAACTTTGAGGCGTTTCAATAAATGAAGAAAACAGTTTCTTGTGGTAATTGCAAAGCAGAATTAAGTATCTTGCAGAGATCTGCAACATGTCCACAATGTAGTGCTAATGAAGCTGAATTTGTTATTAACCCAGAAAATAATGAAACTCTCGAAATAAAGTCAAACAAGTTAGGAATCTGGAAATATGAAGATTTTCTTCCAATTTTTAAGAAAAAAATTTCTTTAGGTGAAGGTAACACTCCCTTAAGGTTAGCAAACAATCTTTTTTCTAAAGATATACAACTTCTCATAAAGGTCGAAGGGAAAAACCCAACAGGCTCATTTCTTGATCGAGTATCTCCCTTAATGGTTTCAGATGCCATAAGTCGAAATATGGAATCAATAGTTTGCGCTTCTGACGGAAATTTAGGTGCATCTATTAGTGCTTACTGTGCAACAGCTGATATCAAGAGTGTCTGTGTAATACCTAAAAGCACTTCTCCTGAGAAGAAAGTACAAATGGTTGCTTATGGTGCCGAAGTAATTGATTTTGGTGAAACAATAGACGATAGTTTAGATTTAGCAAAGAAAATGACTGATGCTAAAAGATATCAAGCGACACCAGAGTTTAATTTGTTAACGATTGAGGGATCAAAAACCATCTCTTTTGAGATAGTAAATCAATTACTTTCTCAAACCAACAATCAACAATTGCCATGGATTGAATATATAATTGTACCAATCGGTAGTGGACGTTTACTTTATTCAATTTGGAAAGGCTTCAAAGAAGCAAAACGATTTGGTTTAATGGGTGACCATAAACTACCAAAAATAATTTGTGTAAAATTAAAAGGTCATGATTCTATTACAAACGCAATAAAGGCTGGGGATACTGAACCAAAAGAAATCAAAAGAAGAGATTATGCAAATTATTCATTAGGAGATGCGATACTTACTAGAAAATCAGTTTTTGGTGTAAAAGCAATTCAAAGTATTAAGGAAAGTAATGGAACATCAGTTTCAGTTACTGAAAAAGAGATGATTAATGCCAGTAAGAAATTAGGAAAAGCTGAAGGAGTTTTCGCAGAGCTTTCAAGTGCAACGGTTGTTGCTGCAATTGAAAAATTAAATGGGGAACAATATTTTGAAAATGATGCTGTTGTTTTAGCGTTAATTACAGCGAGCGGTCTTAAAACTTCAAGAGCTTTTCAAAAAAGCACGTCTCGTTTTAAAAAAGTAGAATCATTTAGAAGTATGGGTACTAAAGTAGAGATATTATCAATAATTGATTCTAAAGAAGCAAATTTTGGATATGGCATTTGGAAAGTACTCGGTCAATCTTTATCCCTGCAGGCTGTTTATCAACATTTGAAAGAATTATCAGTAGCAAAGCATATTATTGAAATTGAATCTACTAATCGTCAAAAGAAATATCGTCTGACCGAAAAAGGAAAGAAATTGATTCATAAGATGAAAGAGTTAGAAGAATTATTACCATAATTTTTCTATTTTAATAAAAACAATATAATAGAGCTATCTTAAACCTCTTTCAAAATAGAAATAATATTTGATTTTACAGATAAGGAGCAATTCCACCTGTTTCTAAATGCAGTTTATCATGAACCCATAGATCCATTAGTTTCTCAATATCATCATATTTCCCTTCATTTCCTTCTTTCATTATAAGCTTAGCAAACTTTTCAAAGCTTTTAATCAAATCAATTCTGGTTTCCTCAAATATTTCACGGGCTTCTTCATAGGGCATATCATCAAATTTCTCGATTATGACATCATTCCATTTTTCATAAGGGAGCTTTTCACCGACATGAGCATACACAAATTTCTTGCGTGCACTTTTCTTAGTTGTATGACATAGTTCAAGAAATTGATCATCCCAAGACCATAAATGAATCAAGAGCTGTCTTTGAGACCAACCATTAGGAAAGAAAAATGATTCTGGAAGAGAGAGAATTGCTTCAGTAGTAATCTTAATTTTTGCTATTTTCTCCGTCGGTTTTAGCTTATCAGACAAAGTAATTTACTCCATGATAGTTGCTCTATAACCCAAAGGTAAACTGATTAAATAAATCTAATGATTCTTTCAGTTAGTAAGGACAATTAATAAGACATTTATTGTAGAGCTATATAAAGAAATGGTGCACCGACCGGGATTTGAACCCGGGTTCCTTCCTAGGCAGAGAAGAGTCCTACGCTATACTTGACTGAACCATACGCCCTTAGTTTTCTTCGCTTTGCAAACTATCTTACATGCTAACATTAAATAAATAATATATCAATCACACAATGCTTCTATGGTTTCTGAAAGGATATTTTATAATGAAAATTTATAAAGAAAAGGATTCATAGTTTAATAAAGGAAATAGATTATCCAAGGAGGGAAATGGCTAACGTGCCTACACTATTTTCAATAACAGATGATTTTAGAAAGGAACTAGATAAGCGAGATAAATTCTTGAAAGGAATTAAAACACTCAAGGATCAACTAGCGAAAAAAAAAGCAGAACCTTATATTATGAAATCAATTGAACAAATTCATAGTTTGCTTGAAAAAAGCAAAACAGAAAAAGGAACAGCTGACAAAATAAGAATCGAGATTGACAACCTTCTGAATGATAACAAATTCAAAAAAGGTAGTAGTGTAATCGAACTTTCAAAGGATACGGTTTTAGATAAGACGCTTAAAGTGAAGAATTTAAGCGATTTAAAATTCTTCCAAGATTCTAAATATGAACTTAGAAATCTAAAAAGATACACTATTGATTCAATCAAAACATATCAAAAGATTATCGATAAGGACAGAAGACGAACTGAAGAAATTACCAAAGTAAGAGTAATTGAGGCAGTACTTAATATTGATAAATTCAAAGGTGAATTAGATCAGTTAACTCTTGGAGATTTTCTTGACACTAAAAATTGGTTAGAAGAAGACC
>DAOUWQ010000085.1 GCA_030667035.1 Candidatus Heimdallarchaeota archaeon
TATCAAGTTCCTCAACGAGTAGATATACCATTCGATCACCATCAGCTTCGGGCAATGACTGCTGTGGTATGTCATCCAAGAAATCAAGTTCTCCATTAATTAAGAAATGATTTTCATCTCTTATGGTGGCATCAATGTTCAAACTGCTTCGATACATAATGGTTGCAGAAAATGATACCCCTCCAAATGGTGTGAGATGCATATCTCCATCGAAAGTACCATTCTCATTTTCGTACATAACATTTGTTGATGCAACGAGATCAGCTTGCACCGATTCAGTTACACGAGCATCTGGACCAGGAGTTATTTGAATATTGAAAACTTTAGCTTCATTAGATGCAAAAGTGTGGAACTCACCTATTCCATTTCCTGTTACTGTCCAGTCACCGGTTACACCTAAGACATTGATATGGATTTCTTTTGTTTCTTTCCAAGGATTAACAATGGTGAAATCTTTACTAACGGTTCCATATGTTGCTTCAGCATACATCTTACCAGGCATTGGAGAACCAGGTGCTACTTCAAAGAAGTCAATATTTTCTTGTGCATCATTATTTCCCGAAGTATCTTCTAAGGGATGAGTATCGATAACAACTTTAACACATGAGTGCATGTCTAATACTCCAGTGTCTGTTGGAGAAACAGCATACGTTGGAGTCCAAGGAACGAAAACATCTTGAGTGGTACCCTTAACAACGTAAAGTCCTGTTAAGGTATCAATTAGATTCCATGTACCACTTGCACCAGCTCCTATAGGAGTATTCTCATAGAATTTAACAGCAACAGAGCTGGCATCGGTATCACCAATGTTATGGATTTTTGCATGCAATCTATTCTCATGATTTAGAAGTGGATCATCACCATTTCCTACGGGATTGTGACCATTACCATCATTGTATCTAAACCAACCCCAACCATTCACAGGGTTGTCGACGTAGATATCTATTGATTCCCAGGGACCTGGAGAACCAGGAGGATCACCCCATTCATTGATCATTAAATCAATACTTCCACCTGCATCATTAGTGACTGATATGTCATAGCCATCAAAGGAAAATTGATCTATTGATATTGTTATATCGTTAGTTGCATCTGTGAATGTTTGGCCTACATCATATAAGCAATCAAGTAAATCTATAACTGCATTAGGATCGGAACCTGGAGTGCTATCCTCATCAGTACATTGATCATTAGTGGGATCACCTTCATCAACCAGGTAAATAAGTACACCTTCATCAGGCAGCCAAGCATCCTCTGATTTTTGCTCGATAACTTCGACACGGTAATATTTCGTGGCGGAAAAAGGAACTTTCAAAGCTTGAACATCTAAAGTAGTGTCCAAATGTCGTGGTCTAACGTGAAACATTAATGATTGACCAGCAGCGATTACTTCTTGATTCGTTGGAGCATCAAACCAACCTGCATAATCATCAATGAGCTGAGTATAAACATTACAGGCAGATGGATAAGCTCGAGCCATTAAGCTATAATAACTAGCATAATTCTTAACTGCACTATTACCATGAGTATGTTGTAAGAGAAAACAATGACCCATTTCGTGAGCTACTCGACCCCAAACTGCTTGTTCGGTATCACCATCTCTTTCCGAAACAAGTGTAGCTTCCCGATTGAAGTTACCATCCGCAGTATTTATTGCAACCTTTGTTCCGAGTGTGCTTACGCCACGCCACCAAACATTACTTAACATGATAATAATATTATCATAAGCAGCAAAGTCAACATCGCCATCAGCCAAAGCTACAGCTTCTGTTGCGATGGTATGCCAATTGACATCTAGATCTAAAGCACCTGCATCTAGATGTGCATAGTGTGCCAGATTATTTCCTAAATCATACCATCCTTCAACAGCCCAATCAATAGACATTAAACCATTGGAAGCATTAACCCAATAATCATCAATTGTCTGCATAATGTCCTCATGCTCTGCTTGAGACCATCGAGGAGTCACATAATCAGAAAAATGAACAAGAAGAACAACGAAACTTTGGGCACCCGTTCTTGCTGCTTGAGGTTCAAAATTCGGTTCGTATGGGGTAGTCTTGAAATCTGATATAAGTAAGTCATTATCGATTATTTCATTAGAACTTCTAAAACTGATTTCTTGAGTATAGTCATTATTAGAAGTACTATTATTCACAGTATTAAACATCAATAAACTGCTAAAAACTAGTGTTAAAACCATTATAATTTTCGGCAAAGATTTTACCATCTTATACCCTCCAGTTTAATAATATAGTTTAGTCTTCTGAGTCTTAATAAAGATTCTTAACTTCAAAAATGAGAGAAAAATGATGCCAAACAAAAGGCTTCTTCTTATGCTAATTTCATCTTCCATAGAAGAGTTTTAACTGGTGACCCATCAGCATTGAAATGATTTGTGAAACCTATTTCTTTTGGTATATGTTCTAGTTCATCGCTTATAACACAATTAAGAAATTCACAGGAACTGTTTCTTCTGATAAAATCCTCTAGCAATTCTTTAACATGTTTTTCAGCACCATAAATTATTGATTTCGCAAAACTTCCCTCTTTAGATTCTCTATTATCTACTTTGGGCTCCAAAAGCAATGTTTTCTCAACTGCAAAGAATTTCAACTCTTTTTTATCGTCAAATATTGATTTATCTTTTGGTACAAACTCCCATCCAAGACATACTTCTTCATCTGGTCCATTTGGTATGCTATTCATAAGATCAAATACTTCATCAACAGAGATTGGTTGATGTTTTAACTCCATATCAGCAGCTAAAACAATATCATCCAATATTAACCATAAGGGGATCATCGATGTTACTAATTGAAATCCTAATTCCTCACCAATTTTACACGAACCATAATTGCTTCCTTCTGTAGCATATGCAACTACAGAACATTTCCTCTCCTTCGCTTTCTCTACTCCATGTTGGAAAAGAGCAGTACCTATCCCTTTCTTTTGATTATTAGGTGCTACACGTATGGATTCAATCCATGCAAATTTCTGTGTTATGTATCGCAAATTCCCTACTCCCAGTAATGTACTCTTGTCGAATAATCCAAAATAATAACCAATAGGATTGTTCATTAGATTATCTGCATTAGTAAGGATATTTTGAAAATATGAAGGCATATGACTAGAAATTTCTGTTATTGCAGGAATATTCTCTTTTGTTAATTTGCGAAATTCAAAGTTCATATCAGTATCATAAATTTACCATTATTTAATTCTGTTTATTTTTACTAACATTTCATTTCAGTAAGTAGATTAGTTAGTCGATTCTTTACTTATATTTACTAGGTACACCACATAGAATATGCCTATAATAATAGACCCAATTAATGAAGAATAGAAGGTTGTATCAACACCCCAATAATATTCACTTGAAGCAATTGCCCACATTCCTAGAGTAAATAGAGTAGTTATGAACGCAACAAATGCCAAAACTAATCCGATTATTGCTTGCAATTTAGTTGGGATATTCAAGGAAATTTTTCCAAGATTAATTAAGAGTAATAATATCGAATAACCTAATGAAATAAGAAATACTAGTGCAATCACTACCAGAAAAATCTGAGGCCAAGCAGCAACATTTGAGTTTCCGAGCCAAAAATAGTAGGTAGAATTACCAGTGCCATACCATTGCCAACCAAAATCAGTAACAAGTACTAATATCATTGCTACTAAACTAAATATCGCAACAGTAATAAGAGATACATAATTTACCATTTTGTTTTGAGTTTCCATAATATTACTATTCAATAGTAATTTAAAAAAGATGTTCCTTTATATGATAAACAGTGATCTTTTCAGCAAATATCCAATTGTGATATTCACTAATCTATATTTATTAAAAAAATAAGATTATAAACAATAAAGAAGTACTAATAATACATTTACTCTGAATTATCGGATGGAATAGCATTGGATCCAATATTAACCGCATTTTTGTTAACAGCAGGAGCAGGATTAGCTACAGGTATTGGTAGCGCTATCCCCTTTTTCTTCAAGGATTTTAAAAAGAAATATTTAGCGTTCTTTCTTGGACTTTCGGCTGGAGTAATGATCATTGTTTCTTTTATGGAGCTTATGGTAAAAGCTCTACAGGCTCTTGAAAGCTACTGGGTCTATCTTGCTTTTTTTGTCGGAATGGGTGTTGTCGCTCTCATAGACTTTCTTATTCCCCATGAAAAGAATCTTCATCATATGCCTAAAGATTGTAATTCAATAAGTAAAATTCAAGAGGAGTGTCATGATTGCGAAGAAGAAGAGAAACCTGATGAAGAAAAAATAGCTGATCTAAGAGTTACCGATGAAGAAACAGGTGAAGAAGCAAAGACAAAATCATTAACTAGAACAGGTGTTTTAACAGCATTAGCAATAGCTATTCATAATTTTCCAGAAGGAATTAGCGTTTCTATCCCCATTTATTTTGCTACTAAAAGTAAATGGAAAAGTTTCGGTTTATCCCTTGCCTCTGGAATGGCTGAACCCATTGGTGCAGCAATTGCTTACTTAATTCTTCGACCATTTCTAAATCCGGCTGTTATAGCGATTAGCTTGGCATCAGTAGCAGGAATAATGGTTTACATCTCAATTGACGAATTAATTCCTGTTGCTCATGAATATGGTAGCGGACATTTGGTAATGGGTGGAGTAGTACTTGGCATGTTAATTATGGCAGGTAGTTTAGTGCTCTTCGAATTTTTATAAAAAAATTTTAATGGAAGTGCACACCTCTCTTTCGTGCTTCTTCCACTTCTTCAGGTGTTTTGAATCCGATTTTCGTTTTAATATAAATTAGTAATCCCAGGGGAATGATCGAGAAGAGAAAGAGTAAGAAAAACTCGTAAGGAAAGATATAGTTCTTGTCAACTATTGCGCCAAAAATTAGTGGTGTTATTGCGGAGAATCCAGTCATTAAAGCGCTCACTACACCAAAAGTCGAACCTAAAACTCTCTGTGGAACCATTTCTGCAAAGAGTGCATTTGATGATGGACTTCCAAAATAGAACGACATAACTAAAAATATGAAGAGAAATATTGCTATGATGAGGGCTGTGACTCCTAAGACTAGATTATTAATTGCTATATAAACAACAAATACAATTACAAATAGAGATGCAATTACGGTTGTTGATTTAGCAAAAAGAAATACTCGCAAACTACCTTTTCTAATTGACACGAAACCGCTAATTAGAGCTGCAATGCCCCCGCATCCAAGAATGATAGACATAATTAGAGCACTCGTTAATTTTGTAGCACCAAAACGATCTTCAAAGATAAATGCTGTGAAAGTATTCAAAATTCTAAATGTACCAGCTCGAAATATTTGAGCTAATACCAGAGCTATAAATGGTCCGGTAATAAAGGCGAGTTTCTTAATACTTCGCGAATGTTTATTATTGGATGGAGTTGTTTCAACTACTACTTCATTTTTCACTGATGCTTCTTCAGGATCATATTCTATGTATTTCTTTCCTAATAGAATAGGAACTGATAAAATTGGCAGGAGTATTAATAAAGCAATCCCAAAGATAAGTGCGGTAGTTTTCCACCCCAACCAACTACTAAGAGAGATTGATACTATTGGAGTAATAATTGAACCAAAGGTTCCAAAGATTAGATTGATACTTAAAGCTAAATTACGTTCAGCACCAAATTCTTGCGAAAGCATTGGCAAAACTATCGGATGAAATACCGAAGCACCGATACCAGCCATTACTGCAGCAACTATTAAAACAGCATATGTTTGAGCAGCATAAATTATGAATGAATGTGAAAAAATCAACAGAAAACCTGCAATGACTAATTCCAATCGCCATTTGCTAATTCGATCCCCAATGAAACCAAAAACTATAGTTAAAGGAATTGTAACCAACATTCCCGTCATTGATAGAAGTGCAACTTGAGTGTAATCCATTACAATATCTTCACGAATAACTAAACAAAGAACGGGTAACAAATAAGGATAAATGTGCGCCATTGTATGGAAAAGGCTAACAGGAATAAGTAATCTAAAGCGATCTTTGCGTATCATTAGGATTCAGCATAAGAACAAAAATTCTTTGTTAAAAAACTATTGATTGATTAAAAATTATTGAATATTTAATTAAAAAGATAGAATTAGGCGAAAAAAAGAAATTCAATCGCCTTTGAAGTACATGTAATCAATTGCAATTGAATACGCAAGTGCAATTAAAGGATCAATATTTGGACTAACTTTTACACTGAACTTATCTCGGATGGCAAACAATTGTTTATCCACTGAAACCAATGTTTGTCCTTGAGGGCTGACTGCTTGCCAGTTATACTTAAACCACACTTGCTCATTTGGTCTAGCGATTAAAGTTCCATGTTCATCATATAATTCCCAATTTCTTTTGAGAAAACCATAATGTGATTTAATAGCTCCTTTAAAGGTACCACGATAATCAGTTATCTTCCATGTTTTTGTTTGAATCGATAATAGAGTTGGGCTTACTTTCACTTTAGCTACATGTTGCCCATTATTATCATAAAAGTCGAATTCTCCACCCCAAGAAAGTATTCTTCCTTGGCATTCACCCATCTTTAATCCACTGACATTATAGATTGTATACTTTGGGCCAAAACTAAGAATTGCTTGAACA
>DAOUWQ010000109.1 GCA_030667035.1 Candidatus Heimdallarchaeota archaeon
AGGTATGTTAGGATGGATAAGTGGCAAAATTCCGCGAGAATGCGGAATATAGGCACTTTTTTGAAAGAAAACACGCGGACACTTTTACTAGATGTTAGAAGACTTTTACTAGACATAGGGTATGAATTTGTCAGTCTTCTTTTATATTAGAATAGAGGGTCTATTGCCTAGGAGACGACTATTAAAATGCTGACTGTTGCCGAACAATTACCCCATTCTGCAAGGGCGATTTATACGCTCTTATCCGAACAAGGACCTTTGACTTCAAAGGATTTAATTCTAAAATGCGATCTCGCACCAAGAACTGTTAGATATGCCTTAAAACGTTTAACGAAAGAGGGCCTAGTTAAAAAGGCACCTTACCTATTAGATATGCGCTCTTCAAAATATTTTGTAGAAACAGGTTGATTTTTTCAACCCTCGTAATAGTCTAACTTAAAGGTATAACTCGCCTCGTAAAGATCTACGAGGAAAACTCTTCTTTTTCTTTTCTCTTCTCTCTCTCAATTTTTTATTGTGTTTGTGTTTTTTAAGGATAAATTTTTGAATAGCGATACTTTTTTGGTACTAAAGATATTTAATACTGGTTGACCACTCATGAAGCTTTTCAGTACATCAGGTATTAGGCGGAAAGTAACCAATCTTCCTCCTGAATTTATTTCAAAGGTCGGTATGGCAATTTCGACAGCAATTTGTAATAATTCCGGTTCAGATATAATTCTGGCAAGAGATGCTCGTTTGACCGGTCCTATGGTTGAACATGCAATTAGTGCAGGAATAATGGCTGGAGGATGTAATGTTGAAAGAAAGGGGATTATGCCAACACCCGCACTCGCTTATCACACACATAAAACAAATGCATGTGCTGGAATAATGCTTACTGCTTCACATAATCCACCTGAGTATAATGGCATCAAAGTATTCGATAAAACTAGTATGGGATTATCACCTGAAGATGAAGCAAAAATTGAGAAGGCTGTTGCTGAAAACAAATTAAAACAAGTAAATTGGGAAGACTTTGGAGAAGATAGAGAAGTATTTGGTTCAACCATTTATGAGGAAATGTTGCTCGATGCCGGATCAAACATTGACTTAGAGAAATTTAATACCATAATTGCTGATCCAGGTGGAGGAGCAGGAAGCGAATTAGTAGCTCAAGTTTATGAAAAAATGGGGTTAAATATGCTGACTATTAACGGTGTTTTTGATGCTTACTTTAGTGCGCGTCCATCCGAACCTGTAGGAAAAAATCTAACCGCTCTGATATCAAGTGTGCAGCATTACAATGAAAAAGCAATTGGGTTAGCTTTTGATGGAGATGCAGATAGATGTGTAGCTGTTGATGAAAAAGGTCGTTTTGTGCCCTTAGATGTTTTAATCGCTCTTTATGCCCGTTTTGTTGTAGAACAAAATTCTGGAAAAGGGTTGATAATAACTCATGTTGATGCTTCAATGTTAATAGATAAGCTAGTTACAAATGCTGGTGGAAAAGTAAAGCGAACCAAAGTGGGTGATGTAGCAATTGGAAATATGGTTGCAGATGAAAATGCATTATTTGGCGGTGAACCTTGTGGTGCATGGATTCATCCAAAATATCATCTGTGTCCTGATGGACCATTAACAGGTTTGAAAATTTTAGAATGGATTTCAGAAAGAGGACCATTAAGTAAATTGGTGGATGAAGTTACTGATTATCCTGTTAAAAGAGTAAAAATTCCATGTGAAAATGAGTACAAACAAAAAGTCTTAGCTATTCTTGATAAAGAATTATCAAGTAAAGATGATTACAAAGATATTCTCAAAATCGATGGTTTACGAATTAACTTTGAAGATGATAGTTGGGTTCTAATTCGACCAAGTGGAACAGAACCCTATTTCAGAGTTACATCTCAAGCGATGACTGAGAAAGAATCACAAGAAAGACTAGATTTCTATTCAACTCTTGTGAAAAAAGAAATTGATAAATTGATGAAATAGTATAAGAAATTAGAGTATAAGGATTGGAAACATATGGCAGAAGAAATATTGGACGAGAAAAAAATAAAATTAGTCATTTTTGTATCACAAAATAATAGAGAGCAATTGTTACCATTAAGTGAAAATAACCCTCCAACTCTATTTTTAGTTGCAGGTAAAAAGATCATTGACTGGATATACAAAATAACCAAAAAATCCGGTATAGAAGAGATTGGTATTATTGCAACAAAGGATGACATTTCTCGATTTAGAGATGCTTTAAGTAATGACCATATGCTACCAAGTGAACCCCCCAATAAAATTGGTCCATTCCATTTCTTTGAACTGAACTCTAAAAATGGTTTAACACGTGAAATTTCAACTAACTTAATAGAAGGATTCCTTTCAAAAGAATCTCTTTGGATAGAAGGTAATATAATTTTTTCCAAAAAATTCTTCGAAGACTTTATACAAAAAACTCAAGGCACAGATAAATTAGCCCTTGTAAAGGAAGAAGAAAGTGAAGACAAGGACTTTATGGGAATTGCCTATTTTGATAAAAAATACCTTGAAAGCAATTTGCTCGGAGCATCTTGTGTAGCTGACATTTACCAAAGAATAAGCACAAAAACTGCCAGCTCCTTTAACACTATGCAGTATGAATCTGGAAAAACAGAATTCTGGAAAATCAATTATTTATGGAATTTATTAGATGCAAACCAGGTACTAATTACTGATATTAAAGAGAGAAACCACGGAACAATAGAAGACAGAGTAACCATTATTGGAAAAGTTGCTATTGAGAAGGGAGCAAGAATTAGATCAGGAAGTTATCTTGAGGGACCACTAACAATAGGTGAAGATTGTGATATTGGACCTAACTGTTATCTTAGACAAGGTGTTTCATTAGCTAACAATGTAAGAATTGGTAATGCTTGTGAATTAAAAAATACCATTGTTTATGGAGGAACACATATAGGTCATCTTTCTTATGTTGGTGATTCAATTATTGGCTCAAACTGTAATTTTGGCGCAGGAACAATAACTGGAAATCTTAGATTAGATAAAGATACCATAAAAGCAAAAGTTGGCAAAGATGTTATTTCTACCGGACGAAGAAAGATGGGTGTAATAATGGGCGATAATGTGAAAACAGCTATTAGCACTTACTTTATGCCTGGAGTTTTTGTTGGAAATAATTCAGCCATCGGTACTGGTGTCATTCTTGGCAGAAATCTTGAATCCGATAAATTTGTTTATGTGGACCAGCCAACAACAACTATAGATTGGAAATTAAAAGTAAAGGAGAAAAAAACGGACAAGTGAATATGGTATGAGCAAAAACGTTGAAGCCAGTATAGAAGAGATTAATGCGGTCAAGAAAGATCTTTCGAGCGTTAATCTTAAAATTGCTTTTTGTTATCCCAGCACCTATCGAGCTGGAATGGCTTCACTAGGTTTGCAATTAATTTATCGTCTGTGGAATTCTTATGAAAAAGTTGCTTGTGAACGTGCATTTCTTCCAATAAAAAAAATTGTTGAGCCTTATACTTTAGAATCAGATCGACCTCTGAGAGAAATGGATGTAGTAGCATTTACTATGCAATATGAAGATGATTATACTAACATCCTGAATATTTTAGAGCGAGCGAATATTCCTCTCGAGAGTAAAGATAGAGATGATCGCCACCCTCTAATTCTAGCGGGAGGACCAAGTGCACAATCAAATCCTGTTCCAATGTCACCATTTATTGATGCCTTTATGATTGGTGATTTAGAACCTGTGAGTGATCAATTAATCAATGAAGGGATGCTAAACAATTCTTCTAGAAAGAGTAGACTTGAAACTATCGACAGTTTTCCATGGATTTGGGTTCAATCTTTAAATAAAGATAAAGAAGTTAGATTTTCTCCAAAAGGGAATATAGATGACTATTTTTATCCTATAGAACAAATTATTCCGCAAGTAGAAATTGATGACCCATATTATGGCGTTTTTGGTAAATCATTTTTATTAGAAGTTGTTAGAGGATGTAATAGAGGTTGTTCTTTCTGTTTAACTGGCAAGATAACCCGTCCAAAAAGAGCACGTTCTCTGTCAAAATTAATAGAGCTTTATCAATTAGGTACAGAAGCTTGCCAGGTGGATAAAATAATAACTATTGGATCTGGGATATCTGATTATAAGCCGTTGGTTGAACTTTTACAAAATATGTTATCTGATGGAAAAAATTTCTCATTACCATCAATACGCGCTGATAAAATATCAGTGGAATTGGTACAAGCTTTGGTAGGTTCAAAACAAAGAACAATTACTACTGCACCTGAAGCCGGAACGGAAAGGTTGCGAAAGGAAATTTGTAAAGGTGTAACTGATGATGAGATACTTCAAGCAACTAGCATTGCATCCGAAGGTGGGCTCTCGAGACTAAAAGCATATTTTATTCTAGGTTTTCCTGGTGAAACCGAAGAAGATATCGATGGTATTATCCGACTAGGAAAAGCAATGGCAAAAGAAGGAAAGAATATCAGAAAAATAAGATTTTCTTGTGGCAATCTTGTACCAAAACCTCGAACGCTATATCAGGATGAATCTATTTTCTCATTAAGTGAACTACAAGCGAAGGGAAAGTATTTGACAAAACAATTTTCAAAAATACCAAAAATCGATTGTGAAATTTATAGTCCAAAATGGACTAGGATTCAAACAATACTATCAATTAGTGGAGAAGAGATTTCACAACCTCTGAAACTTGCAGCAAAACTTGGAGGTGGATTAGGAGACTGGCGGAGAGCTCTAAAAGAATTCGGATTAGACATTAACAAATTAGCAGAAAAAAGAGAGAAAGTAGAAACACACCCTTGGGATTTTATTAAAATCTAATATTTGTTTACTCTAAATTACTCTTCAGTTTGAAAATAAAATCCTGCTTCTTTCTTCTCACCAAAACTTCTCAAACCTTTCAATTCTAATTGTTTAAAAAGTTTAACAGAGTCTTCTTCGGTTAAATCACCCTTTTTCCAGAGAAAGTCAATTATCTCCTCAGCTTCCTTGTCAGTTTCACAACGCCTAATGAAATCAATTACATTTGGTCCATAACCAGCGTATCGAGTAGGGTCTAGCAAAGGTTCTACTGTCTCCGTTTCCTCCTCGATTTCCTGCTCAATTTGTTGTGCTTCATCCTCATCTACATATCGAAGAGGAAGCATTTTATCTTTCTTTTCAAGTTCTTTTTTGAGGTTAGGAAACTCTTCTAAATCTTTACTCAAGCAAATCACCATAAAATATTATTGCCCATCAGCAGCATTTATTTTGATTATATCCCCATCTTGTAATTCATAATTTTCACCAACCCTTCGTTGGGTTTTTACAATAATTGCATTGATGAATGAATTTGCTAAATCTTGATGAATCATACCAGCGAACTCTTTTGCAGTTGTTCCTCGAGGAACTAGGTAAACATCGGGTAAAACGTTTCCATTATGGTCCGTATATTTTTGCTGATCTTCTACCGGATAGACTGAGATAACATCCATTATTTCAAAAACAGCTCTGTTGATAAGATCTTGAACTCCCGTAGAACCATATTTTTGAAGAATATTTTCACGAAGTTTTTCAAGAGAAGTTTTATCCTTATCAGATAATTTTTCGGTTTGTAAGATTTTAAAATCACTATCACCTGGAGTATAGGAAATAATTTCTTTTTCTGCATATTTTCGTAAGAAGTATTCTGCAAGTGCGGAGCTTGGTATTATATCACTACCATATTTTTCTTTCAGACGAGTAAAATTCTCTCCGGCTCCTTCAATATCAATTTTATTTGCAGCAAATATCATTGGCTTGGCTTCTTCTCTAAGAATCGTTAGGAAATGTAGTAATTCTTCATCAGACCATTTAGTTGGAATAGCTACATTTACTTTTGATTTAGTTA
>DAOUWQ010000334.1 GCA_030667035.1 Candidatus Heimdallarchaeota archaeon
AAAATGAGATTTATCTTAGTTAAGAATAAAAAAATAAAAGCATCTACTCAAACAACGTAGCTGCTTCTTTCATTTTCTCTATTACTTCTACATCAAAGGGACAGCGTTCTTCACAATCTCCACATTCGATACAATCTGATGCTTTCGCGCACATTGTGGTGTATGTTTCCTGAATTTTATCCGTTTGTCCGATTTGTGCTTGATCATACAATCGGAATATTGATGCTATATCAATATCTTCTGGACAAGGTTGACAGTGATTGCAATAAACACATTCACCAGTAACATATTCTTCAAAATCTTTCAACAGGTTTGTATAATCAAGTTTCTCATCTGAAACAGTATAGTATGATAAACAATCCTCAAGTTCATCGATATTTGCAACACCCGGAACAATAGTTGATATTCCAATTTGATTAAGTATATAATGCAAACATTGTGTTGCCTTGACACCTTCAGAAATCTTTTTCTCAGGCATCTCGTGAAAAGCAGTTAGATAGTCTGGAAATGAAACTGATTTATTGGGCTGTAATAGCTTGCCTCCAGCGAATGGTTTCATTGCGATTACTCCAATGCCATGTTTCTCACAAGTTGCTAACATTTCTTGTCTTTGTGGATGCGCATGATTTGCGAGATTAATTTGTATCATTATCACATCAACATCTCCACTTTCAGCGACTTTAATTGCAAGATCCATACGATGAATACTCAGTCCAACAAAACGAGCTTTCCCTTCTTTTTTTAATTGAAGAGCAAAATCCTTTACCCCTCCTTCTTTCCAACACTCATCGAATTCATCTTCTGTATGAACGAAGTGGATAAAAGCAATATCAACATAATCAGTATTCATTATTTCTAAATATTTTTCAAAATGCTCTTTTATTTTCTTCATCGATCTATCTTTATTGTATTTACCATCAAGCTCACTTGAACCTAAATGATGATTCAAAATAATTTTATCTCTTGAACCTTGTATAGCTTTACTTATTTGTTCAAGAAAATTATCAAAATTATAAAGTATATCAATGAAGTTTATTCCGTTGGCAATAGCTTTCTGAATGACTTCACCTAAATCTTCCCGCTTTATTTTTTCTAAATATTCTGTGCCAATGCTTATTTCACTTATTTCAAGCCCGGTTTTACCCAGTTTTCTATATTCCACAGATACCTCACCAAATTAGAATATTGATTTAATACTTATTATTCTATTTGAAAAAATCATACTTTTTTTTTGGAAACTTTTCCTTTATTAGTTAGAGTGGCACAGCGTTTGCAACTTTTGCAAATGCTTATATACTTAATGAGTCCAGAAGACTATAGTGTTTGCAAAAAGTGCAAAAGGTGTTTACTAAATTGACAGAAGAAGTAAAAGATGTTGCGATTAGTATACAAGGTTTAACTCGAGACTTTGGAAACTTCACTGCAGTATCAGAAATATCATTAGATCTCCCACAAGGGGAAATAATAGGTTTCCTAGGACCAAATGGAGCTGGAAAATCAACAACAATGAAAATGATTGCCGGTTTAATTAAGCCATCTGAAGGAAAGGTATTTTTCCGTAAGAACGGAGAATTAGCACAATTGAATAGAGGTAATAGAGATGCAATATTTAAAGACGTTGGTTTTCTAATAGAAAATCCAGATTTCTACAGCCATATGACACCAAGACAAATCTTAACGTATTTTGCAGAATTGAAAGGATATCCCCGCAAAGAGATAAAGGAACGCGTAGAAGAAGTAATAGAATTGGTAGGTATGGAAGAATGGATAGATAAAAAAATTAAAACCTTCTCTAAGGGAATGAGACAAAAAATAGGTCTTATTTCTGCGTTAGTACATGACCCCTCTGTTTTAATTCTCGATGAACCTCAAACAGGTTTAGACCCGAAAGCTCGCAAGGAAGTTAGAGATATTTTAATGAAACTTAAAGCAGCAGGAAAAACAATTTTTTTGAGCAGTCATTTGCTCTATGAAGTAAGTGAAATTTCTGATAAAATTGCTATCATTAATCATGGAAAGCTAGTTGCATTTGATACTGTTGAAAAGTTAGAAGCTAAAATGAAAAAGAGCTTACTACAGATTGAGCTACGAGAACAACCTGAAAATATCGATGAGATGATTGAGAGGATTAGCAAAATCATCAAACCAATTGTTGGAGAATTGAATGGCAAAGATATAGTTCACTATAATTACAATTTGAAAGTGTTTGAAGCCTTATTTGATGGAAATACAGAAAATAAGCATAAAATTCTGGACACACTTATAGCCAAGGGAATAAAAATTGCCGAATTTTCTGTACCAAGGACAAATCTTCTTGAGAGTTTGTATATTGGATTAATGGATAATGAATCATAAAATAGTAAGGATAAGGTGAAAAAAAATGCACTCAGAACAAACAGAAATTAAAAAATCAAAAATTATGACTATTCAAGATATTATTTACTTTGGTTCAAGACAGATTGGATCTACCATTAAATTTGAGTTTATTCGTAACAAGATGAGTTTACTCATTGCAACTGGTTCATCAGTATTTATTTACTTGCTATTTTTAGTTATTGACTTGATACAACAAGGTAGAGGAGTAGAACTTCCAGAATCCAATATTGATTATATTACTGGCAATTATCTTGGAATGATATTTCCATTTTTAATTATGATAATTGGAATAACTTTAGGTGCGTCTATTATTTGTGAAGATTATCAGAAAGATACTGGTAACTTGATATTTCCAAAAACAACTAAATTTAGACTACTTACTGGACGATTAATTGCTAGATTTCTATATGCAATTGTTGCAGTAACAGTATATTACTTGCTAATTAGCATCACTACACTAGCTTATTATGGCACTATTTCCACACTGATCTTCGCATCCTGGGGATGGGCTTTACTATACACATTGGCGGTATTCTCTGTAGTAGTCTTTTTCAGCAGCATAATGAAAAGCAATGCTGGAACAATTATACTAAGCATATTAATGCTATTGATAGTATTTTCCATGATAGAATCAATCTTGAGATTTACAGGTTCATCTATTGAACCATTGTTCATTCTAACCTACTATTCAAACATTATTACGGCAATATTTGACATGCCTGTGGATAGATTTGCTGAAAGCACATTTCATGGACCTGGTGGCGGTGGTGATGGAATAGCGGTATTCTCTTGGTCTACTCCAAGTATTGGCGGAGCAGTAGCAGGAATGCTAACTTATACAACGCTTCTCATAACTAGTTCCTATCTTTTATTCCAATTCAGGCAAAAGAAATAGACTAGGACTCACGGAAAGGAAAAGAGCGAACGCTCAACGCTCTTTTTCTTTTTCATTTTCTAATAAAAAGAAGAAAACTAAACAAAAACCTAAAATCAGATGCCTTCTACTGTGGTTGTATTCACATGAATAATTCTTGTGA
>DAOUWQ010000415.1 GCA_030667035.1 Candidatus Heimdallarchaeota archaeon
AAGATGCTGGTTTTAATGTTCCATTTTCTCAATCATTCACAAATATTGAGGAATTAGTAGAAGAAGCGAAAAACAGACCATTTCCACTTGTTACTCGAGGTTCTGGTGGGGGTGGAGGAACAGGGATAAAATACTGGTCCAACTATTCTGAACTTAGGGAATATTTTGAATTGAAAGATGAAAATTATGAGAAAGAAGTTTGGCTACAAGAATATGTCAAAGGTATAGATGCAAGCTCATCAGTTATTTGTACAAAAGATGTTGTACAGATTCTATCGATAAACAAACAAATTATCGGAGATAGTAATTTCAATTCTCCTGGAGATTTTTCCTATTGTGGAAATATAGTTCCATTAAAAGAAGTAGAAACAAATCATAAATTACTTGATCAAAGTTTAGAGAATATCAGAGAAATTTTTCTAAAACTAGATTTAGTTGGGTCAAATGGAATTGATTTTGTAATCAAAAATGATAAATTATTTTTTATGGAAGTAAATCCACGATTCCAAGGCTGTCTTGAATGTGTAGAGTATGCTACGGGCTATAATGTAGTAAAACTTCATATTGATGCTTTTGATGGAGTTATCCACGAAATTCCCAAGAAACCTAAATATAACAATTATTCTGTGAAAGGTATACTATTTTCTGATATTGAAGATAAGTTTCCAGTTGTGAAATATCCAAGAAGTAAGTGGATTGTTGACCGAACACATTATAATGTTCTACTTGAAAGAGGAGACCCATTCTGTAGTATTGTTCTCCCAGCTAAATCTGCTGAAAATGGCTACAATTCTGCAACAAAACTAGCAGAAAAAATAATGAAAGTTAATCGAAAAAATTAGATCTTGCTTAAAGCTTGATCAACATCTTCGATTAAATCATCTTTGTCTTCAATACCTGTTGAGAAACGAATGAATCCGGGATTAATGCCAATTGCTCGCTTTTCTTCTTCTGTGAACTCAAGATAAATCATACTGCCAGATGCCTGAGCTAATGATTCAACACTACCTAAACTACTTGCCCGTTTAACAATTTTTAGAGCATTGAGAAAAGTCCCACCATCTGTATCACTTTTACCAACACAGAAACTTACCATACCACCAAAGCCATTCATCTGCTTTTTAGCAAGAGCATGTTGAGGATGGTTCTTAAGACCGGGATGGTAAACCTCTCGAACTTTTGGATGGTCTTCGAGGAATTCAGCCAAAGCTAAGGAATTTAAATTGTGTCTTTTAACTCGTAACTCAAGCGTTTTTATTCCCCGGATAGTTAACCACGCATCAAACGGAGCCATGACTCCACCGTAATAAACCGTTGTATTCATAATTTCAGCACGGTCTTCTGCTGAAGAAACTATTGCTCCTCCCAAAACATCACTGTGTCCACCAAGATATTTTGTTACACTATGAACAATAACATCTGCTCCTAGATCCATTGGTTGTTGATTTACCGGACTGGCAAATGTGTTGTCAAACAAATATTTGGCACCTACTTCCTTCGCAAGTTTTACAGTTGCTTCAATATCGCACAAAGATAAAGTAGGATTTGCAGGACTCTCCATATAAACAATTTTTGTTTTATTGTTAATCTTTTCACTGACATTATCGATATTAGTAGAATCAACAAAGTGAACTTTGAAACCCCAACGCTTCAAATATTGATTTAGTAAATGTCGAGTGCCAGGATAACAACGATCGGTAATAACTATTTCATCACCCGTTTCTAAATAGGTGAATATTGCAGAGGAAATTGCTGCCATTCCAGAGCTGAAACCAATTCCAGCTTCTCCATTTTCTAGAATAGCAATTTTTTTCTCGAAAATTGCCCGAGTGGGATTTCCATGGCGAGAGTAGGCATAACCTTCTTTCCCGTGATAAAAAACATCAGCCCAGGCCTCTGCGGTTTCATAAGCATAAGTAGTTGAGAAATCAATCGGTGAAACAACACCTCTTGTTTGAGGATTTATTTCTTCACCAGCATGAACAACTGCAGTACCAATTCTTTTACCGAGATTCTCTTGCTTAACGATTTTACTGGATTTTACACCAATACCTTTTGATGGATCAACAGATTTCTTTGACAAAACTAGCACCTGATTTCTTTTGTAGTTTAGATGATTCTAATCTAACTTTTTAAATAAATTGATACTAATTTTAATGAAAGGAATTTTAAATCGTAGATACCGTTTTCCTTTTACCATTGAAGGAGATAAGCAGATGGCATCTGAAGAAAAACAAGAAAAAGCAAAAGCACTCTTCGAATCCCGATTCATGTCTATAATTCTAATGTTAACCTTAATAGTAATGGGTGCGTTATTCATTGTTATTATTTGGTTATTATTTAACCAAGAAATCGCTTTGAATGTACTTATGTATATCGGCATCGGTGCTGGAAGTGGAGCAATTCTTACAATTTCTAGCTTGTTTATTTTCTTGAAATTAGAAAAGAATTTCAATAGAAATATACTCTTCTTATTTACAATGGGTGTTTTAGCTATTTCACTAATACTCTCTTTAATTTTGAAATATAGTGTAAGTGATCCAACGCAAGGAAATTGGTTGTTTATTTATACTAGTTCTGTTGGCTTAGGTATTACTACGGGAATTGCAATTTCATATCTTTTACTGGCAATGTTCAAAAGCAAGTTAGTGGAACATAGAAAAATCGAAAAAGACTCTGAAGAGAGTTCAAATGAAGAAGAACAACAATAGATAAAATTGAAAGTCACGATTATTAAAGAAATTAACCAAAAGAATTAAAGGTAAATAATTTTGCTTCGTAATTAGGAATACTAACTATATTTGAGGTTTCAAAAAATGCAAATAAGAGCGAAAGTAGAAAGTCCTGGAAGAAATCTTCATCGTAAAGGAAGAGGTTTCAGTACTGAGGAACTTGCAAAAGCAAAATT
>DAOUWQ010000137.1 GCA_030667035.1 Candidatus Heimdallarchaeota archaeon
AGAGTTAGTTGAAGACCTGTAGTTGTCTTTCGAACTTCGATACCATCATATTCCATATTATCACCAGAATTGTAAATGACAAAATGTGAATAGTTACTCTTAGAATTATAGTTTAAAAGAAATACTCTCGCAGAAAAAAACAAAAAAAACAACAAAAAAAATGATGGAAGAAGAGATGTGGTTTAAACACCACATTTTTCTTTAATTTCTTCCCATCGTTCGTCGATACCGTCTTGGAATTGTTTTATCAAATCTGATCTCAATTCTGGCTTATAAAGATGTCTAAAACGTCCTTGTGTTTTTAATAAGGCATCAATTGGCTTTTTCTTACTTTCATCCTTAGCAATTCGAAGACTTGGCCGATCCATGGTGTATTCCCCTTTTACTACTCTGTAAAGAGGATGCATACATGTTTCAACAGCTAAACGAGTAGCTTCTATTGAGAATTTTGGATCGAATCGTTGTCCACGAGTGCAGGAAGCATCTACATGAATAAAAGCAGGGCCTTCAACGTCTAAACCTTGACGGACTTTTTCAATGAGATCTTTTGGTTCTGCAGGTACAGCAGTTGCAACAAATTCAATCCTGTGAGCGACAACGATATCAGCTAAAGGTTTTTTGAATTGAGCTTTTCCTGGAATAACGGAGCCAGCAGGAGAGGTTGTTGTATTTGCAGTGAATGGAGTTCCACTAGATCTTTGAATTCCAGTGTTCATATATGCCCCATTATCGTAACAAATGTACAGAAAATCGTGACCTCTTTCGAGTGCACCTGATAATGATTGAATACCAATATCGAATGTACCTCCATCACCACCAAAGGCTATAATATCAATATGTTCATCTTTGATCATTCCTTTGCGGCGCATGGTTTTAAACGCAGCTTCAACTCCACTAGCAACTGCTGACACATTTTCAAATGCCACATGGAGCCATGGAACCTTCCAAGCTGAAAATGGGTATATAGTACTTGCAACTTCTAAACAACCTGTGGCATTGCATACAACTGTTGGTTTATTGAATGCCATTGTTACTTGACGAGCCATCGAACCAGCCGCACAGCCAGCACATAATCGATGACCACCTGAAAACATAACTTCTTTTTTTGCATAATCTTTGAGTGTTGCCATTTTCTTTCCTCCTATACGCGTACACCCCACCAGAAATATGGGAGATTCTTTCCTTCCATAAAGGATTTCTTAGATCGGTCATACATTTCACTCCATTCTTTAACTAAACAATCACGTCCTCCTAATCCATAGCAGTATTCTGCAATACACGGGGTTTGTTTAGAATCGAATAAAGTTGATTTTACATCTTGTCCAAGTATTCCACCGGGGCTACCGAAGGAATGCGCTCGTTCAACACTGATTACACCCTTAAGATTTTTTGTTAGCTGGGAAAATTCTTTTCCGAACCAAGGACGATAAACTCGAATTTTGATAAGACCGACTTTCTCACCTTTTGCTCGTAACTCATCCACAGCAGTTCTTGCATTCCCTGCACCGCTTCCCATTGTAACGAAAGCGTAATCTGCATCTTCGATCATATAACCTTCAACAGGATGATATTCACGACCTTTTAGCTCTTTCCATTCTTTGTAAGTATCAATAATTACTTGTTTTGCTCGTTGTTGAGCATCTCTTACTTGAGCTCGGGCTTCCATGTAATAATCCTGCAAATGAAGTAAACCAACACTAACTGGATTGTCTGGATCTAAACGCAGTGCAGCTTTTCTTTCACCACCTAAGAATTCAAAAACAAATTCGCGATCGGTGGGTTCTATCCCTTCAATCGCATGGGAAAGAATGAATCCATCTATACCAACAGCAACTGGTAAAAGAACATCGGAATGTTCTCCAATTTTGAAAGCCATGATAGTACTATCATATGCTTCTTGATTTGTCTCTGCAAAAATACTTATCCAACCACTGTCTCTAAATAGAAGCTGGTCTGTTTGTTCACCGTGAATATTAATAGGTCCTGAGATAGCACGATTTGCAACAGCCATAACAATTGGTGTTCGTGAAGAGGAGGCAATTTGTAAAATCTCAAACATTAACATTATTCCAGCACTAGCTGAAGATGTGAATACTCTACCACCAGCAGTACTTGCTCCGATACAAGCAGACATGGCTGAATGTTCAGATTCTACACATACAAATTCGGTGTCAACTTCTCCATCTGCTACAAAGTCTGAAAATCGTTCGACAATGATAGTTTGTGGCGTAATTGGATATGCTGCAACAACATCTGGATTGACAATTTTTGCTGCTTGAGCAATAGCGTCGTCACCAGTAACTGCAATACGACTCATTTCAAGTCCTCCATTACAATTGCTTTATTTCCCTTCTTTCCAGGGCATTCATGTGCACAAACTTCACATCCTTTACAATAGAAATAATCGAATTCAGGATGTGCTTTGCCATCAGCATCTTCTACCATCGTGATAGCATTATCTGGGCAGTAGAAGTAGCATTTGTAACAGCTAATACAATTCTCAACGATCAAATGAGGTTGTTTATTAGCCCAATCTCCAGTTCGAAAGAATTTCGCTGATCCTGCTGGTGTACTTCCAGCCATGGGTAGTTTCTTATAACCCCACTTTTCAGCAACCCATTTTTTAAAATCTTCATCATTAATATCGGTGGGTAAAACGTCTTGCATTATTTTTTAACCTCCGTATAAGAGCGATTAATAGCTCTGATGTTCTTCTCTGCAATAGCTCCTTTCCCTTTGAAACGAGTTTGAATTGCTTTTTCAAGCATTTTTAGCTCAATAATCGCGTTTTCTGTTATTTTACATAAAGCTCCCAAAATTGCTGTATTTGTCACAGAGAGTCCTATCTCTTCTTTAGCAATCAGTGATGCATTAACAGTGTAAATTTTGGCATCAGGGCGTTTTTCTTTTATGTTTCTTACAGTATCTTTATTCGGATCATCAGTATTAATTAGAATAATACCACCTTCTTGCAGTCCTTTAGTAACATCAATTTGACTGAGAAGAGATGGATCCTGAACAACGACTATATCAGGTTCGTACACTTCCGTTTTCACATAGAATTTCTCATCCGAAATTCGAGCAAAAGCTGCAATGGGAGCTCCAGAACGCTCTGGTCCGAATGTTGGAAACGCGTGTACAAATTTGTCTTCAAGTAGTGCGGCTTCAGCAATTAAATAACTACTAGTCATTACACCTTGTCCGCCCCTACCATGTAATCTTATATCAATCATTTTTGTTGTCAAAACAAGTACAACCCCTAGTTATGAAATAAATACATCTCCTAGTTGTTTAGGGCAATTAACATGATTACAAGAAAGATTTTTATTCTTATTTATTAACAATATTAAACAATTGAAGGATGGTAGTTTTTTTATCCAAATAGTAATTTCCATAGAGTTAATAACAAGTTCTTAGAGGATATGAATTGTCAAGAGAAAAATAGTTCTTTATTACACTAAAAAGAATATAAGTTCAAAGACGACCAACTAGGGGTACACAATCAATGCGGGATAAGTATGTTCTGAAAATATGCTCATCAGGGTCGTATCAAGTGGGAAAAACCTCTCTTATTAGACGTTACGCCGAGGGAACTTTTACTTCAAATTATATGCCGACGATTGGAGTAGATATTACATCAAAGCTGATTACTGTAAATAATCAGCAAGTGAAATTAATTTTACATGATACTGCAGGGCAGGAAGTTTTTGGTAGACTTCGTAGATTCTATTATGAAGGTTCTGTTGGATGCTTGGTCATTTATGATATCACAAGACGTGATACATTCGACTCTGTAAAGCACTGGGTAGCTGATTATCGAAGCGTTCGGGGTGAGGATAAGCCTGTAGTCATTATTGGTAATAAAATTGATTTGGAGGAACAGAGAACGATTTCAACAAAGGAAGGACAAGCCTTAGCGGACTCAATCGGGATTCCATTTTACGAATGCTCTGCAAAATTAGGAGGAGAATTAATTTCCCAAATATATACGGACTTAATTACAAATAATTTCGATTTATTTAAATGATTTCCTTTAAAGTTTACTCTTCTTCATGCATTTCTGTATGATTACTGGGTTGCAGCTCTTTTATTGTTTTATCCTGGTCTGAATCTTCTGGATATGAAATGGTTTCTGATTTTTCAAGAATATTCTTCGGTTCTTCATCAAACCCTGTTTTGTCGTAAACGCTTCCTTGTGTAGGTTGATGTTCAGTTTCTTCATTAAGATTGACCATTAATTTGTCATCATGAAAATCTGATTCACTTTCTTCTAAATTTCCTATCTCTCCATCAGTAGAAGCGGTCGTTGCAATTACTGAAACATCATTTTTATCTTCTAGACTTTGTTCTCCCTCTTTTAGATCTACAGTTCTCTCTTTATCAAGAGTAGTACTGGATGAATCTTCTTGCTTTATTCCTGAATTCTTCTGATCTAAGCTTTCTTCTTTGCTCAAATCATCTGGTTCTTCTGGTTCCTCTTCTTCGATATCCCCCATCAATCGCTTCAAACGCCAGAGCATCTGTAATTTTAGTCGTCGACTTTCATTATCAAATCCAAATGCTCTCGCGAATTTCGGTGTGGAAGTGTAAATCAACGACCGCGCTCGTTTCTCACTGATGACAAATCCGTTTTCTTCTAATTTCTGACAAATTTCAGTTACTTTGATTGGTCCTATACCTGTAACCATTTTCTTTACCAATGCAAGTGATATTGGTTGGCGGTACGCAATCTCTGTTAGAACGATTCTTTCTGAAGTTGACAAAAATAAATCTGGCACAAGTGGTTGAAAGAACTCATGGAAAATTGGGTTTAATTCTAAAACCCATCGATCTTTTGATATTTCCTTAATTATTAGTGGTGAATTACGTTTTTTCTTCCTGCTTAACCGTCGAGTAGCTCTTTTGATTGTTGGTGAGTCTTCATCAAAATTGTCAATGATTTCAGAGATATGTATTGGTCTACCAATAGCAAATAGTGCTCCTTCGATTCTTTCCTCCAATGAAGCTGGTGGAAGATCTTTTTGGATTGAAGGAATAATTTCTGACACTGAGGATGGCGTACTAGAATGTCTAGTTATAATTTGTGGAGAAATAAAAGAGGAAAATGAATCATTTTGATCAACTAAACTTTCAATAATTGGTAACATTGTTTGTTGATCTATTGTATCTTCTTCTAAGAGCGATTCTGAAAGAATTTTTGTGTATTGTCCGAATTTCTCATCAAATGGAGTTTCCTTTACTTCAAAAATTGTTGTCATAGAATCTACTGTTTCTTCTGAAATTATTTCTGAAGATTTGATTTCGCTTGAACCTCTCTCTTCTTCTTTCTCCTCAATTTTCTTCTCAGGAGTTTCCTTCTTCTTGCGACGAAACAGACGAAACATAACATTACCTCAAAATTCTTATTTTTACTCGTTTGCTTGCAATTGGCGTAAAGCGTAATCGCGTAACCC
>DAOUWQ010000473.1 GCA_030667035.1 Candidatus Heimdallarchaeota archaeon
AATAGCTTCCTGTATTTTTCCAATCTGGTATAGTGCTTCTGCGAATAGAAGTCTCGTTTCATTATTTTCCGGGTCTACTTCCACCGCTTGTTGGTAGTTATCACATGCTTTTTCGTTTTCTTTCAGCTCTTCATAAACATACGCTAGACTAATGTATGTATCTGGGTTTGAAGTTCCAATTTCAATTGCTTTATTGAATGTGTCAACTGCTTTTTCATATTCCCTGAGAAAATAGTAAGCATAACCGAGATTATGTAATGCATCAATAAATTCATTATTTATTTCTAATGCTTTTTTAAAGTACATAATTGCAATTTCATATTCTCCCGCTAACTCATATGCCCATCCTAAATTGTTATGATAACCTGCATTGTTATCTTCTAATTCAATTGCTTTTCGATAATTTTCAACCGCTTTATCATAATCTTCCGCACAGCCATAACTACTTCCTAAGCCATCAAATGCTTGAACAAAGTCTGGATCCATCTCGATGGTTTTTTGATAGTAGATAATCGCTTCTTCAAAATTATCGTTGTTGTAATATTCGCATGCTAAATTGTACAGATTCGTTGGCGTTATTTCTAAATCTACGATTTTTTTATAGCTCTCAATTGCTTTTTCAATTTGCTCTAAATTTGAGTATACTTTTGCTAAATTGTACCAGCAATTTACCGATAGAGGATCTAAGTCACTCGCTTTTTCGAGCAACTCTCGTGCTTTTTCATCATTCCCATCATAGAGAGCCTTAATTCCATCTTGCAATAAATCATAAAATTTGGATGGATTGTTTTGCATAATGGAATCGATATCTCCTAGTGATTTTCTAACTCTTTTTTTACAGTAAACTTTTGAAATAATTCATCTAATTAATACTTGTTCTGTTGTTTTAAATTAACTTTTTAAAGCGGTAAATATTTGTTAGTGTTGTAAAGTTTAAAAATTAGGTCGCATAATTGTGATTACTTACCAATTTGTTATCCTTAAATAAAGATGAGCTGATATGATTACTTTTAATGATATAATCACTTCTCTTTCAGAAATAAAACCCAAAAAATTAGCTGATGATGGTTCACAGAGGGGTGCTGTAATTATGCCTATCTTTGAAAAAGATAATCAGCTGTTTATGCTTTTTACTAAACGAACCGAAGGATTGAGGATACATAAAGGTCAAATTTCTTTTCCAGGAGGAAAAAAGGATGAAGAAGATGGATCCATGTTGCAATGCGCTCTTCGTGAAGCTGAGGAAGAAATTGGCGTTTTACCTGCTAAATTTAAGATTCTTGGTGAATTAAACCAAACAAAAACGAATAGCTCAAATATTCTTCTTTCTACTTTTGTAGCTAAATTGGATTATCCTTTTGACATAATTAAAAATGAAGAGGAAGTAGATGAGATTATTGAAGTTCCTTTAAGCAAACTTTGTGACTCTTCAAAATGGGAGAAAAAAATCATTTTTACGGAAGACGATGAAGAAATTGAAACATGGTTTTTCTACTATAATGAAAGAACAATTTGGGGTGCTACTGCACAATTGGTAAAGCAATTGTTGTACTATTTACAATGTTGAGGAAACTTACAAGTCAAATTCAACTTAGAGAGCAGAAAAAAATAATATTAGAATGAATTTGTTTATCAAAAGTGTGTATTAGTGTTGTAGCAGTTAACCTTATAATCTTTGAAAAAGTAATAATTCAACACTATTATCGTAAACTCTAAATAAGTTAGTAATATTAATCATTTGAATAACATAGGAAGGACAGGAAGTTGCGAAAAAGTACAATCTCTAAAGCGATCTTTTTTGTGGTTGCAATAACATTTTTAGTCGTATGGAATGTCGGATGTTATCATGTAATTGCACATAGGGGTATTGATTTTATTACACCTGCATCGAACAGTACTCCCGGAAACGCTAATCTTGATACAAATGTTGTAGGTGTTATTGATCCACCATTGGGAAATGCTACCAAACCAGGAATTGGAGCTATGTTTTCTTTGATGGCTCTTGTTTTGCCAACCGAAATTACTTTGGTATTCATTGCTGAAATTCTTCTTGGTACATCGATGGGTCTTGACCCTAAGAAGAAATCATTAACAAGATTGGGTATTATGTTAGGTTCTGCTGGTGCTATTTCAGTTATAAGTGGAATTGTTCACTATCTTTTAGTTTATCCTGCTATTCACGACCTCCCCATTCACACAAAAACATATCTTGAACAAGGAACAGGTGTAGAAGTTGAAGGTGTGTTTATTCCAGAAGTTTGGTTACCACAATATGGCGATGCTGCAACATTCAATAGTTTGGGACTAGACATATTCTTCCTAATATTAGCAGCAATCATTATTATTGGAATTCATTATCCAGCGTATCGATATATACAAGGAATGAATAATACTACTTCAATAGTCTCACTCGCACTACCACTTATTGCTTACCCAATAGTTTGGGCAATGTTAGTCAATGAAGTAACTGTGAAAGCATTTTACGAAACGACAGGAACTGTTTGGAC
>DAOUWQ010000124.1 GCA_030667035.1 Candidatus Heimdallarchaeota archaeon
GAAGAAATTAAAAATTGGGAAGCTGCCTATGAAGAATTGAAAAAGACACTTAGAAAATTAAAATAATTTTCTAAATTTTTCTCCTTTTTTTTGCGTAAATGAATTTTGGATTTTATAGATTTATTTTTCTTGATGATCACTTTTTTCATCAGTGTCAGTTTCTTCCTCTTCTTCATCATCTTCTACAACAGTTTTAGTTTCCCAAGGACCAAGCTCTATCTTCATAAAAATATCCTCTGAATTTGGACATTCAATACGTAGAGACATAGTATGCAAATCTCTTTCAACAATTTCAGGGGTCATACATCCTTCTTCTAATTTTTCAATTAAAAACTGAACATATCTTTCTGTAAGAACATTGAGACTTCCATTTATAAGCTCTTTACCCAATTCTCCAGGAAAATACTTCACTGTTCTGCCATCTCGAATGACTTCGATTAATTCTGCTTCGGCTAATCGATTAATATGGTGACGAACTGTGTCATGATGAATACCTAATTTCTCTGCTATTTCTGATTGGTAACAACCTGAATTATTTACAATGTGATCGAAAACTTTTGCTGCGGTGTTATGTTTCAGTATCGCAAAAGCACGTTCTGCTGATTCGGAACGAAGCATTTTGGGGAAAAACAACCTTTTACCTCCAAATTTATCAGATTTGATGAGACCGTCCTTTTCAAGCATTCGGAGATGCCAAGATAACGTTCCTTGAGGTGCTGCTAAGGCACATACAATTTCGTAAAAATATGATCCTGGGGTCTCACAAACAAGTTGATAAATCTCTCTTCGAAGAGGATGCATTAGAAGTGATAATCGTTTTTCACGATATTTTTTACTGCCAGACAGAGCATTCATACTCCTATTTTGATTGTCGTTATATTCTCTTATACGTCTTTCATCTTGATTATAACGCTATATTACTTATATCTTTATGTGCTCAATTTAAAGTAACAAGTTATCTACATAATATTCTACTTTAATAATCAGTTCTGTGTTATCTTTCCATCATCTAGGGAATAAATCAATAAAGAGATAACAAGAAATTGTTCTCTTTTTATCGTAAAATCCCCCAAAAAATCATTAAAATACTATGCTTTCGAATAAGTTTGCATCAAAAAAAGTATATAAGATGGTATACAAAGGTAAAACTAATAAGCAAGCAAAGGATATTTTTAATGAAGCAATTAATTTAAAATTCTCTTGAAGGAGAGGCTATAATGACAACTGAAGTAACTGTAGCAAAGATGTGTAAGCTTGAAGTAGGGCAACCCATTCAACTTCCCCAGACTTTCTTAGATGCGTTGAAGCCTGAAGAAGGAAATTATGCGGTTATGATACTCGCCCCTAGTACAAAAATTATTAGAATAATTCCTACAACTAGCGATAAAGTGTACAAAGTGGGAATCGAGATCGGAAAATTAAGTCCTGACTTTTTGAAGAAAATGGGCTCTCTTTTCATGAAAGCGGGTATAAAAACGCTATATTCAACCGGATTATGCTTTACTCAAGAAAGCTGTGTCTATGAAGGTTATATTGACTCTAAAGAATTTAAGAATGTCAATATGGATACCATCAAAGAAGAATTAACTGACATAGATGGTGTATCGAAAGTTGATATCTCTGTTCTAGAGATACCATAAGAGGGTTATTTGTTTAACCCTATCCTTATAATTTATCTTACGCAATAAAAATCTCTTTGCCTGTAAAAAATAGGCAAATTATTTCCTAATAAAGCTAGTTGTGTTTTTCTTTTATTCTAATCATTTGATTATGAGGTTAGTTTCTTCTTTGTTTTTGATGTTGATGATTTAGAAGGACCTTGATTTAAGCTTTCTACTATTTCCAACATCTGTAATTCAGTTTTAGAAGATAAATCGTCTATTTGATCTTTAATATTTTCTAGATTTTTTGCTACTGTTTTCATTGTATCTCTATTTGAACTAGCAATTTGCCTGTCAAGTTGTTTCAAAGAATCACTTATTGGTTTTACTCCCTTTGTTAACTCTGTCTGTATTAGTTTTCTAACTGCTTGGATTGACTCAGTAGATAACCCTACTTCTGCAGAATCTCCTCTGTCAGCAAGTTCTGTTGCCTGATGCACTTTAGCAATTTCCTTACCTTGAGCCTTCAAAACTTTCTCGATTTTATTGATGTTATCATTAACTATTTCGAAAAGCACCATTTGTTGAGCTAGTATTTCTTTAAGATTTTGTAATTCTTTTTCAAGATTGGGAATAAGCTTAGCAACATCTTTTCTTGTGTCCAATAACTCACCAAACAATCCATCTACTACTGTATGGAAACTTTCTACCGTTGGAACCTTTCCACTCGGTGTTTTGA
Organism: Candidatus Heimdallarchaeota archaeon; assembly: GCA_030667035.1. Lineage (GTDB taxonomy): Archaea > Asgardarchaeota > Heimdallarchaeia > JABLTI01 > JABLTI01 > JABLTI01. The sequence goes on from DAOUWQ010000124.1 coordinate 2,341, forward strand.
TAGTATCAATTTTAAATTCCTGTTTCTTTTTGGAATTATTATTCATTCTCATAACCAACTCTTTGATTCATTTAATCTAATTAATATTTAAAGTTTAACTGCTTGCAAACTCTCTGGCCTAAGATTCTGTTGACAAACAGGACATTTTCCCTTTACTCTAAGCCACTCTACGATATGATTTTGATGAAACATTGATTGACACATAGGACACTGTGTAGTAACTTGATCTGCTTTCAAAGATAGTTTACAAATCATACAAACAGCTGCCTTTTTCTCTTCAAGGGACCATCGTCCAACATTTGTTAGAGAGAAACTCAGTGCTTTACCTGATATCTTCTTTTTATCAGTAACTTTACTAGAATCTGCTTTACTAATAACAAAATCAATATGTTCTCCGAATAAATTTTCTGAATTTCCACTTTTCGAGTTCATATTTATCACAACGATGTGATTGTTTCTCTTGTTATTTCCAACAGCTATGCATTTATTATGTGTGCTTTGCTTAAAACCTTTTACAATTGCACTTGGTTGTATTTCATTGAGAATATTGACTTTACCTATTAAAAGGTATTTTTTTTGTCAGTACAATTTGTATACCTTTTTATTTGATGTCAAAAAATGTCTTCTTAGTAAATTATCAACTGGTCACATAAGGTTTATTACTATCTAACTTTATGTTACAATAATAAAACGTCATTGTGGGTGTTGTATCATTGAGTAGCAGGGATTATCAAATAAGCGACGATATAAGCAAATTAATACGCAAGAACTTAGAGGAAACTGAAATTTCTAAGGAAATGATTGTCTATAGCCAAAGAACAGCATTTGTTTATGGTGAAGAAGAGGAAGCAAATAAACAAATTCCTATTGAAGAATTTCTTCTTGACATCCTCGAAAATAAAGGACCAATCACAAGAGGAACTTTAGTTTCTTTAACAAATATCCCCCGAACAACTTTATATGATGTATTATCGAAAATGATTATGAAAGGGCAAATTGAGAAAAAACCAATTAGAACAAATAAACGAGGACGTCCAAAAATACTATTTGCAATCAAAGACTAACAAAATAATTTTCAATTCTGGAAAGGAAATAGAAAGTTGTTTTTAGAACTCTATTGAATCAATGTCACTTAGGAATTCCCTTAATATATTTTCAGATACTCCATCAATTTCTACTTTTTTCATTTTTTCTTCTTGTAAAGCTAACTCCTCTAGTTTTTTACGTTCAAGTTCTGCTTCAGAATTTACAGTTACGCTTTCATTTGCAACATTCTCTTCTACTAGTGAAAGAACCCAATTATCAAGTAAATCTTCATCTAATCCTTGTAAAAGATTTTTTAGTGTAGCTTTTACCTCGTCTGGAGTATCAATTGTAGGATCTTGTGAGTAAACAAGTGGAGCAATGTATTTACCGCGTCGTCGTTCAGCGCCTGGCACAGGTAAAATTGGTTCATCCCTATGCTTTTTAGCTATTGCTGCTTTTCTGCGCCAAATACCATCTTTTTTATTAAATTCGACTTGTTTTGTTGATCCTGATGCTTTAACCATCTCGAAAATATGAGCAACTTTGTTTTTAGAGAGCATCAGATAAATAATTAATTTCATACGCTCAGTGGTAGAAAGTTTGTCCAATGACCCCTCATTTACCTTTGCTTTTAGAACTACTTTATCTTCGGGAGGAAGTTTGGACTCATCAACAGAAATATCAAGTAAATCTATCATCTCTGCTGTTAACTCTTTTTTAGGAGTAAATTCCCTCTGAATCTTTTGGAAATTTTGTTGCATTTCAGGTGGTAATCTTTCAATGATTTTGTCAGATGTTCTAGCTTTCCCAAGTAAAACTGCAATGGTACTATAGCAATCTATAGTCCAGCTCTCCAAAGCTCTCATAGCTCGTCCACGTAATTGTTGCCACGCTGTAACGTCTCGTGTAGCTGTGGCGTCAATGAGAATATCTGGTGTTCGTACATCCCAACCTGTTCGAGCCCAAGATGAAACAAATATTAACTGAATTGGTAAATCTTCTGAATCCAAAAAATCAGATACAAGATCATAAATTAATTGTTTTTGCCTTCCTGAAGGCATTTTCAAATAATAATAATCTACTAAGTCACCACTTGCAGTTTGCAGCTTTCCTTTATTAGCAAACTCAATTTTACGTGCTATAATTCCATAGTCATAAAGTTTGAGGACAATATTATTTATACGAATGGAGGGATTTGCAATTCGATCTTTTAAGAGCTTTACAGAGAGATTTAGTGCATCATCCATAACCGTCATTTCATCAATGAACTCTCCTAAAGGCACGAATACCTTCTTAGTAAACTCTGAAAATCTGGCTCGATATACTTTTCTTAATGATTTGGCATAGGTAGCCATCAATTCTTTGAATGTTAAATACATGAAATTGCTCAATTGTTCCTGGAATGGTAGTTCAAAGATTAATTCCATGAAAATCCGTTCAGTTAATTTATCAACTATAACTTCAGTCCGAATGAACTCCGCCATCATTACATGTAATGGTTTTTCAAGATCAGGATTAAAGCTAATGTACATTTCAGAAGATTGTACAGCAATTGGATTATATCTCAAAATGTTGGTACTCAAGCTTTGAGCAAAACTACCGCCAACACCAGAAAATCCGGGAGAACCTATACCCGTATCATCTTCAATCTTGATGGTTCGTCCTGTGTCGAAAATAACTACTCCTTTCACATCTCTAATTTCTTCTTCTGCATTAATTATTGATTGGAAAGTTCCTACACGACCTTCGCCTATTTTTGTTCTAGCCCAAGTATCTAATGTTTTGTAAATACCAACCATAGACGAGCACATAATGTTTCTAACTTTTTTTGATGTTTCCCTTCTATCCTTACTTTCTTTACGAATGTCATAGAATGTCTTACGTTTGGGCATTCGTTTCCCATATTTTTCACTTGTTATCATTTTTTGAAGACTAGGTATACGAATCAACTGTTCCAATCTCATAACCAATTGTTCAGTTTCTTCAACAATCTCCCGAGCCGCATTGGTATGTTGAGAATTGTAAGCTAATGAGATGTCTGACCAACCATTATAGATTTGTACTGTTTGAACAAGATTTGTATCAATAAGTGATAAAGGTCCTTTTTCCTTATTTGGTGTCCAGTCATTGAACTTTGTTTTTAATTTTTCAGTAACCATATCCCTTCGATAACTTTGATACATACCAAGTAATTATTTACAAATTAATAAAAGATCATTCATAGGGATTTTTTGGAATTCTTTTCGGAGGTTA
>DAOUWQ010000134.1 GCA_030667035.1 Candidatus Heimdallarchaeota archaeon
ATAATTGATTCAATTAAGGTAGTAAATTCCTTTCCTGCTGGTACACCGAAGAATCTTATTCCATAGTCTTCGTCACCTTCGATAACCAAAGCTGGATGATCATAAATCTGGTATTTTTTCATTTCTGGATCATTTTCAGCACAGTCACAATGTTTGACAGTAATTTTTTCTGAGAGTTTTCCTACTTGCTCAACTAAATCAAGCATTTCATTACATAATAAACAATGATCCTTAGTTGAGAATACTCTGATAGTTACTGGCTCTTTCATATCTGTAAATCTTTGACTTACTTGTTGTTTAACACTTTCATCTAACATTACGGGCATTTCAAATTCCTCTCATTTTTGTTTTATTACTTATGTACAGATTCCTTACTCTTTTAATAAAATTATTTCTTATTTTCTAAGGGTTTTAATGACTAAAATCACATTTAATAAATTAAACAAGAGCTTTTTTTCTGAATAAGTTTTTTCAACCAAAAAGTTACAAATCAAAAGGAATTTAAAGAACTTGTCTTCATTTACAGTAAAGCGTATATGCTTGAATTGCCAAGTATATTAATAAAAAAAATTGGTTGTAGAAAATAGTGCAACAGACACTTGAATTGGTAACAGAAAACTTCCATTCATTATTAACGCATGATTTCAATGCTGATGGTATTTCTGAAATACTTGTAGCAAGGATTATGAAAAATAGTACCGATATTGGAATCATCCATCCAAAACAATTGTCTAATAATGTTGTTAAAATAAATGAAAAAGTTACCACTATATCCATGGCACAAACAAGTTTAGACCGCAAATTCGAGCTTATTACTGGTGATTATAAAGGTGTTATTCGAATAAACGCTTGTAATGGAAAACCATTTTTTACTAAAGACATCAAAGATGGCATTCGTTTGCCTTCTGGTATTGTGAGTTCTGCTCCTGGTGATTTAAATAGCAACAAACTTTCTGAAATAGTTGTTGGATGCCAAAACGGCGAAGTAGTAATGGTTGAAAGAATTCCTGGGAAAAAACAAAGATGGGATCAAATTAGAGGATTCTCTCTTGGTAGAATTTTCCCCTCCGAAGTCTCTCAGGTAATGACTGGTGATTTCAATGGTAATGGTCAAGTCGGATTTTATGCAGCATCTAAAGAAGGTATTTTTAAGGAAATTGAATTCCGTCCTCAACTTCAGAAATTTGATTTAGTAGGTGAATTTCGAGTTGAAACCGAACCAAGTTTTTGTTTTGCTGGTGATTTTGATCGAGATGGAGTAACTGAAGTGATGGTTGGGGAACATTCTGGAAGATTAAGCATTTTCAAACGAAGTAAATTGATGTCTGTTCATAATTTTGAAGGAGTAATAACCAGTGGAACAGTTTCCGATGTTGATAATGACCGACAATTAGAAATTATTGTGGGCACTTCCAAAGGAATGTTTCATATTCTACGTTCAAATACAATAGAGAGCTATGATGGTTACGGCAATATCGGTGACCTAAAAGTAGGCGATTTATCTGGAAATCGGATGAATGATTTAGTTTTCTCAATTGATAAAAGACGAATTATTGCATTCAATATGGTTAGAGACAAGGGTAAAGAAAGACCAAATGCAGATCTCATTCCATATAGCGGAGGAACTCAACAAACAACTCCGCAAATAGCTAGTCAACCATCTGAGCAATCTCAACAACCTGATACTAGTAATGCATTCTGCCCAAATTGCCAATCTCAAGTGCGATTTATAGAACAATATAGGCGATACTATTGTTATAGTTGTAGACAATACATTGCTCCTGTAAGCAAACACGAAACAAAACCCAAAGTAAAGAAGACAATTGAACCTAAAACTCATAGTAGTCCATATGAACCAATTGGTACACCCTATGATTCCACTTCATATCAACCTTACGCAACCCAATCCGGAACACCTGAACCAAAACAATCTGATATTGAAAAAGTCAAATCAAAAGTTAGTAATTCATTGTCAGGGATTGGCGATTCACAAGATCTTGAATGGCAAGAAGACAAAGAAATATTCGAAGAAACTGAAGAAGAATATTTTCTTCCTTTAGACATGGAAACCGATTTGGATGCCGGAGCCGAATTTTTCAATGACATTCTAAAAATTAAGCATGTAATTCTTATCCACTCGCATTCGGGCGTCCCACTGTTTAGTCAAGGCTTTGGAAAAGAAATTGATGTTTCTTTAACAAGTGGTTTCCTAAGTGCTGTAGGAACATTTACTGAAGAGATGGCTGGAGAAACTGAAAAGAGGTATGGTGTGTTCAGTGAAATTGGTAGAGAAGGATTTTGGATCCTAATTTATGAAGGTCAGAAATCGAAAGCTGCTCTCCTTGTAGGAGAAAAATTAGGTCCTTTATTAAAACATCGAATAACTATTTTTATGAAAGAATTTGAGAAGAAATATATTGATGAATTGGAAACATTCAATGGTTTCATATCCACTTTTTCAGGTTCAACTGATATATTGGAAAAGCATCTCCGAATAGAGTATCTCTATCCATTAAAGGTAGATGTAAAACGAATGAGACTTACAGCGGTTTCACAACACGAGAAAATAATTGCTAAAGCTTATACAGAATTTATGAAAACTACTGATGATGAAGTATTTTATGTTACAGAGCTAATTGATGTTATTTATAAACAAGAGCAAATTAGCATACCGAAAGAAGATGTTCTAAAGGTGCTGATAAAATATCTTGAAAATGGCATGCTGATACCATTACCTCCTCCTCCCGAGACCTCATTCTAATTTCAATAAATTGTTCAGCTCCTAAATATTTATCAGTCATTTCTCCATATTCCTAATAACTATAGTTTAAAAATAAGTAAACTCTAATTATATAGAACTGCTAATCAAATCCAATCTCTAGTTTGGGGATACTAATATGTCTCAATTAATTGAAAAAGCAAAAACCTTTGAAGAAAAAGGTAAAAATAAAAATGCAGCCAATTCTTACAATGAAGCAGCACAAAAATTCCTAGAATCAGGAAATTCAGAAGAAGCTAAGAGTGCTTTTGTGAAAGCAATTGACAATGCTGAAAAAGCTGAATTATCTTCCTTAGTTGTAGAATTGTGCTTTGCCTTAAGTAAAGTAGATGCATCTAAAGATATTAAACCAATTTTATTCAAAGCTCTAAAACCTCTTGAAAATTTAATAGCCATATCAAAAAATAAGAAACAATATGAAAATTTGATATTATTCTCCAAACAAAAAGTCGAGATTTTAGATATAGCAGGTGAAAATGCAGTAGATGCTAAAAAGGATTTAGGACTAGCGTATCAATTTATTGCAACAACAAATATCACACATAAAAAAGAAGAAGAAAGGAAGAAAGCTCAAGAATATCTTGTCAAAGCTTCTGAAATTTTTACAGAGATAAATCAGATTGATCTAAAACTTACAGGTGAAATTGAAATCCAGAAGAAGTTATTCGATGCTGGTTTTCTCACACTAGGACTTGAACTGGTTGAAGCAATAGTTAATTTTTGTATTTCTGATTCAATTTTCAACGAATTTGCAGTCAAATCTTTGGATGATTTAATCAGAAATGGTCACAATATACTGAATTCAAAAGGTTCTAAAAAATTGATTACTGCTGCCAAGGAATTATTGAGTGAATCTGATCCTGGTGGTGCTTTACTTGATAAAGCCGTAGAAAAAGCAATGACTATTGGATTAGATGAAAAAATTATCGATATAGCAAATATTTATTCTGAAACTGCATCTGGAATGTTTTCAAAAAAGAAATACTCTTTAGCTCACCATTCATTTGATTCTGCAATAAAACTACACATCAAAATTAATAGTGTAACTACCGCAACAAAAACAGCTAATGAAATAATTAAGCTAGCAAAAAGTTTGCTTGACACTAAGGGTAAATTTGATACAGGGTTAGAATTTTATTCTCTAATAGATCAGCTCGAAGCGATTGATTTAGTTTATCTTGGAGATAAACTGGCCGAAAAAGCAGATGAAATGTTCAAAAGAGGAAAGCTCAAACTTACTTTAGAGAATATGTTAAAATCAGTGAATGCGTATTCCTCTGCAGAAGACACCAAGAAATTCGCCCACGCTACAAATACTCTCTATGAAATTGCAACAGAATTGATTAAAAAACAAGATTTAACAAATGCACTATTATTCGTTGAGAGCATAACTGAAATATTAGAAGGTGTTAGTGCTCATGATCAAATTGGGAAGAATCTAACTACTATTGCAATAGAACTTGTCAAAACAAATCATATAAACGAAGCAGAAGATTACTCTGGAAGAGCAATCAGTGAATTGATTAAAGCCGATGATAAAATTGGAGCAGCAAATTCACATAAAACAATAGGCGAGGCACTTCTGAGATTAGAAATCTATAAATCTGCATCAACTCATTTAATTGAATCTGCAAAATTATTCAAAGCAACCAAACAAGAAGATCAAATTGTTTCATCACTCACTCCTTTGGTAATATCAGCTAAAAATTTGTTGATAAAAGGTGACGAAGAAACCTCTCGTTTACTGATATTTAATGCCGCACAATGTGCTCACGAAAAAGATTTGTTAACAGAATCAAAAATTCTCTCAGAATTTACTGACCATGCATTAGAACATGGTCGCTATATAATAGCTTATGAAACTATTGCTCAAGCAGTGAAAATTTTAGATTTCTCATATCCGCATGAGTCCAAATTACTTGCAAAGAAAGCTACAAAAATTGGTAAAAACCTGATTACTACTAGCGAAGATTTGGTTATTGCCAAGTCTTTTATTGAGACTTCCTTAGAAGTATATACTAAATTAGAAGAATTTGTTATTGCAGCAACAATCTTGATTGATACTAGCCAGCTTTACTATAAGCAACAGCAATTAGATATTGTTAAGGAAATGCTGCTTCAGGTTTCGAAAGTACTTACAAATGAAAAACTACCTAAAGAATTCGCAGATAAAGTTTCTAAAGCAGGTAAGTTGTTAATTGATTATTCATTTTCTAGTGATGGTATTGCACAGCTACGGAAAGCTGTTGGATCGTATTTAGCCCTAGGAAAGAATGAGCCAGTTACTGAGATAGCCAAGTTCTGTTCTGATGCTGCAGTAAAGGAGCTGAAAAAGGATGAAAGGTTATCAGCAAAGTATCTCTTCATTTCTGCGATGGAATTTAGTTCATTAGTAGATCTTGAAATTCAAGATTTGATTCTAACAGAAGCAACAACTCTATATTTGGACTTGAAAGATTTATACAGTGTAAAAGAATTTTATGATTTTGCAAAGAATAATCTTGAAGGTGATAAGGATTATTTGAGTAAATTGGGACGATTAATTATTGTTCAAGGTGCAGCATTAAGAGATAAAGATCAAATGCAAGTAGAAGCTGCTGAATTTATTAACGAAGGAATTAAAGTTCTAAGACAAATTGAAAAGTTAGGAGAAGCAGGAGAAGCGGCTTTAGCACAAGGAAATGCATTTATTGAAATTGAAAATTTTGTTGTCGGAGTGGAATTGAT
>DAOUWQ010000349.1 GCA_030667035.1 Candidatus Heimdallarchaeota archaeon
ACATAACCTTGGGGCTATTAGTTATATAATTGAACCAAGTCATGATCCAAACCAAGACAGAAATGATTGTGAAGTCAATTGTTGTGCAGGTAGTTGTGATGAACTATGCTATATTAAAAATAATCCATGCAGAGCATGTTGTACTTGTTGCGATTGTTGTGCAGACTGTGGTAGTGGCCTCCAAGGTTGTGTATGATGCTTTGAAACAAATTATGAAATCATAAACCGATAATTCAGTGCTAAGATTTCATGGGGTATTCTTCATTTGGAGAATATCCTAAAAGCTATTTTTTAAAATATAAGTATTATAGAAATGGGAATAGGTATTTATTCAGCAAAAATTTCTACAACATCGCCATCTTTGAGAATATGATTTAATCCAACAGATTGCCCACTAAACTTTGCGCTGGGACCAGTTATTTTGGCTTGTTTAAAATGATCAAAAAATCGAGTATGAATTATTTTTGCAATGTCACCAACAGTAGCTCCCTCTTTTATTACAATTGGTTTTTTAGCAATCTCCCCGTTTTGTTCTTTACTTCTAATTCGCACTAAATTCAAATGTTTGAAGATTTCGTCTCCTAATATTTCTAATCCTTCTTCTTTCAGAGCACTAACAGGGTATATCATAAATTGCTTAGAATACAATTTCTTGAGTTTCTCAAAATTTTCTTTGGAGTTATCAGTATCACCTTTATTTGCTACAATAATACCTACATTGTAACTAAGACTTGCATCTAATGCTTCTACAAGATCAGATAATTGGATGGGCTTTAGAATTTTCAAGGAAAAATTGTACAAACTTTGATCATGAAGGATTTCAATTATTTCCTCTCGAGTAGCATCTAATTTATCTTCACCAATAAGTAATGCTCCACCTGAACCAGTTTTACGTAATTCAATAGGCGGAAGTTCTTTGTTAACGCGAATACTGCCATTATAGAGTTCTTCTAGAAGGATTGTCATTTGTTCTTCAGGATCTTTAGATAAATCAATAACAAAAATAATTAAATCAGCAGCTCGTATTTGGGAGAATAACATATTGCCATTTTTAGATTCATTTCTGATATTTGGGAATATACTTGGTAGGTCAATTAATTGAATTATTGCTCCATCACAATCTAAAACACCTGGTTCCGGTTTTTCTGTAGTGAACGGATAATCACCTACTTTTGCATTTGCACCGGTTAAATTACGAAAGAGTAGTGATTTACCTGAATTTGCTACTCCAACAAGTGATATTTGAGCATCCCCTTCCTTTGCAAGGACCCAAGATGGTCCTTTACCCAAGGATTTCATCCTTTTCCGTCGATCATCTAATTCCGATTTGTGTTTTACTAAACTACTTCTTAATCTTGCAACCATTTTCTCAGTAGCTTTATGTTTAGGTACCATTGAGATGAATTTCTCTAGCTTGATAATCTTATCTTCAATAGTTTTTGCTTCCTGATACTCTTCTTCTGCAAGTTTGGCTTCAGGACTAAGATTTGTTGACATTCTTGAAAGTCTAGCTCCTACGGGTAATTATCAGCTGAGTAATTATTAGTATAAGGTTTTTTTAATTCTTTCTTTGTATCTAGATGTCAATTTATTATCTATTTTTTAATCTTCAGTTCAAATGCAATTCTCTTTGAAGATTATCTATAGAAAAAAAAGACTTTTTGTGCCTGTTAAGCACAAATTTTCAATTAAGAGAGGTTCTTACTTTCTTTTTCGAGCAATAATTCTGTATGTAGCAATTGGTAATAAAGCCGGAATTACTAGTAACCATCTGAATCCTGGAATAAAACCTCCGCCAAAAGCATCAGGAGGGTTGAAATCAACATTCCGAAGTTTAACATCGACCTCAAATTCTAAAGATCCAGTATCAAAATCAACCATTCCAACATAATCGTAGTAAGTTGTTTTCAAAGAATATTTTACTCTCAAACCAGCAAAAACACCAGTTTCATGGTAGGCGATATACAATTTTTGACTCAATTCAGTTCTGATACCCATTGGATATACATGCTGTGGTTCTAAAACAGCCAGAGGATCAAAATAATAAGTAATATTTTGTTCTATATCATATTCCAATGCTTGTTGATAGTAGTAATATTCTCGCTTATTATCGAATCCGAATGTAAAATCCAAATCATTAATTGTGCTATATTGTTCATCTGATGAATCAAATGCATCTAGAATCTCATTAATGTAAACACCTAGTAATGTATTACCAAGTAACATGTATCCTTCGTAAATATCCCAATCAGGGGTTATTGCTGGTACAATAGCTGAACCTAAATAATCGTCATCATCATAGTTGTAATTTGGCATTATGCCAGAGTACAGTATATATGTTCCTTGAAAACCATTGAAATATAAGTCAAAATCAAGTTTTTGAAGCTCATAAGTTTCAAAATCAGATATCACCCATGCTGAACAAACGTAATAAACTCCATAAATCTCTTCAACACTTAATCGCAATATTGTTTTACCTGCTAAAGACTCATACGAAGCTACGTTTTCATTAATTTCAGCTTGATCATAATAAGTAGCAATTTCACCTGAAACGGACATTGCCGCATCAAGATGATCTACTTCAATCTCAATTTGATCTCCAACAGAAATTCCTAATGGTCTATAATATTTCTCAGCCAAGCTAATATCTAAGGTCATATCTGAAAAATCTGCTCCGAGAAAAAGAATATCTTCAACCATTAAATGTGTCAGAGCTCCATCTGATTTTCGCCAAGTGAAAGTAATTACACCAGCACCATCAAACATTATTGCAGATAATTCATTCGCATCATTTGTAACAGTGAATCCTAAACCTTCAAGTATTGTAGCATGACTATCCCAGTCATTATTCAAGAAAAACATTGTTGGAGCTAAATCGGGAGTACTCTCAAAATGGGGGTTACCGATAGAAGTTATAGATGGAGTAGCTGCTCCTTCTGGAATAACAATATCTGTACTTAACAAGCTGAAGTCTAATTCAAAGGTAGTATCCTTAGCAAATTTAAATCCAAGAGATAAGTGTATAGCAGTACCAAAAGTAGTTAGATCATATTGGTAATTTTCATCGATAAATAATACCTTAACGAATATTTGATTGCCTGAAAAATCTGGCAAAGTAACATTATCAATTTCTATATCCGGTGGAATAATTAATTCGTCAATATTGTAGTAGAAAGTATCACCTGCTAAAACTCCAATATCCGAATTAAAATCAGTCGGTATTATGATTTCCTTTTCATTCTTTATTGTACCATTGATTGATAAAATTGGTAACAACAATATCAATAAGGTAAATAAAATAAAAATACGTCTCA
>DAOUWQ010000055.1 GCA_030667035.1 Candidatus Heimdallarchaeota archaeon
CTATTAAATCAGAAACAAACAGGTTCTTGACCAAACAAACTGAAACAGTTGAAGCTTTTGAGGGAAGTGTAAATGAAAATCTGGACACTTTTTCAACCAATGTAAAGTCAAATTCCCAAACAGCTCTCGAAGAACTGAATGCAACAACAAAAGGAAGAAATGATGAGTTTCTTTCAGAAGGTACAAATGCTATCGCAACAGCAACAAAGACCATCACCAGTGAAGTTGGTAAACTTGGCAATACTTTGAAGAATGACTCTAAAGAAAAATTAGAAGCTACAAGAGATCATGTTTTATCCGGATTGGAAACTTTTGTTAATGAAACAGAGGGAAATGTTACAAATCTAAATGAAACAATAACAGTAGCTACAAACGAGCAAGGAGCTTTCTTGAAAGAAACTACAGAAGAGGCCAAGAAAAATAGAATTGATTTGAATAATCAATTTAAAGAAGGTCTTAGTACCAATTTTGATCAAGTAAAAGAGCATTTTGCTTCAGACATGAGTGATTTTGAAGGAAAATTCAATAAACAATTGATGAAAGTTTCTGAAAGATACAAGAAGCAAATTGACGATTTGAATGCTAACACTAGTCAAGAAATTTCTGCTTTAATGGAAAATGCTAATGCAGCAGTTGCTGAATTAGTTACCAAGCACAATGAAGAAATTGCTGCAAATGTCGATATCGATAATAAAGCGGTAGAAGACGGAACTGCATTAATGATTGCCAAGGTTGAAAAACAAAATGCAAAGACTTTGGAAACAACAAGTTCTACAATAGAAACCCTAAGTGCAAGCACTGTTTTATTGAAGTCTAATTACTCAGCAGATATTAATGCTAAAGTTGATGAAACGGTAACAGGTATGCATGCATCCATTGACAGCTCTGTAGATGCTTCAAAAGCTGAATTCAATGTAACAAAGAAAAATGTTACAGAGAAGTTAACTACGCTAACAACAACTAATTCTGATACAACAGCTACAACAACAGCACAGATGACAACAGAGATTGCATCTATGGCAGATACAACTGTTGCAGCAGCTACTGAAAAACTCACAGAAGCCAAAGATTCATTCATAACTGGCACCAAGAAAACCAAGCAAAAAGTTGCTAGAGATACAACTACAGGTGTAGAAACTATTGGAACTACAACTACTACAGTAATCAGTGAAGTAAATACTACTGCAACGACAGGTATCAGGAACAATGAAGAAACAACCTTGAAAGCGATTACAACGATAACTGATGTAGTTGAATCTTCAGTTAGAAAAGAGATCGAAGCTGTAAAGGGTGGATTCAATGATTATTACAAGAGATTCTCAAAAGATTCATTGAAGATTTCTCAATTATTGAGGACATTCAAGAGTCAAAACGAAACATTCCAGACCACAGTTACAACCTATCCAAGACCAAATATAGAAACAGCAATTCTCTACAGTAAAGAAGCTATCTTTGATAGATTGGATGATATGCTCACTGATAGAATAAAATCCAATGTAACAATGGTTATACCAGATCCAACTGATATTCCTACAAAGACTTTAGGAAAAGTCAAAGCACAAGCTAAACTGACCATTATATCAAAAATTGATGAAGTCAGCAACAAGAACATCATTGATGAAATTAAAGCATCTGATGAACTTGGTAGAGCCAAAATAAGAAAGATTGGTATGCAAGATATGCAAGGTTTCGCTGAATACATCGCTTTTGATAGAGATGGAGGAGAAGAAATGCTCATTGCTTTCAAAGATGAAACTGAAAAAGATTGGGTCGGAATTCTCTCCACTTCAGATGGATTCAAGAATGTCGTCATTGGTGAGACGCTTGGTCGACAAGCACTCTCAATCTCTCGAGAGCTAAAATAAGCTCAGGATAAAATCAATATGGGAACCTCGCAGGAGGACCCATTATCAACTTTTTTTTGTTTTTAGTTTGATTGGATAAGGAAGATGAATGCTCAACAATGAGTAATAAATAAGAAAATTGAGTATGCACAAATAGCTTTTTAAGAAAAGAATTTAAGTTTCATTTACTCAAATTTGAGTAATAATACAGGAAATCTAAAACAGGAAGGTTATGAAATGGCAAAAACCTCACGAGAAAAGAAAAGCTTCTTTTTTGGTAGTAGTGTTGATTTTGATAGTAAACAATTAGCAGTTGTCCTGAAATTAGGGATTTACGGGGCATTGAGTAATCCTATTGATATAACCAGCAGTGAATTAGGTAAATATTTAGGAGTATCTCAGCAAACAGCTGCAAGATATCTTGTTGAATTGGAGAAAAATCATCTCATTGAACGTTCACGAACATCAAGAGGACAAGCAGTACATATCACTAAATTAGGAAAAGAACTGTTAGAAAACCTCAGTATTATGATCACAAAAGCTCTTTACTCGCAGAAACGCTCAACAACAATTTATGGTGCAATTGAAAATGGCTTAGGAGAAGGAGCCTGGTATATAACCCAAGAGGAATATAGTAAACAATTTGTGGAAACATTGGGATTTGTTCCTTATCCCGGAACAATTAATTTGCGAATACTCAATGTTGATGATTTGAAAAAAATCGCTCAAATAAGACAATCTGAACCATATATTATTCATGGATTTGAAAAGAAAGGCAGATATTTTGGCGATGTTATGTGTTACAAATGTCGGTTTGAGGATGGAACAATGGGAGCAATCATAATACCAAGCAGAACACACCACAACAAAGACATTCTTGAAGCTATCGCCCCAGTTTATATGCGTGAAAAATTGGCTGAAGATGGAACAAAAGAATTGCCCGATGGTAAAACGCTCAAAATAGAAGTATTTCTACAATAAAAAAAGTAGAAATATTTATTCTTATTTATTAGTAATTAAAAGGTCATATTAAGCGCTTGTAAAGTTGCTTCAAAGAGTATTTTCACTATCTCTTGTTTTAATTGAATACGTGTTTGTTTAGGATCCAAAGTTAATTCCTTAGCGTAGGTTTTTTGACCGGCAATAGCTATCGCAATAAAAGCAGTGCCCTTCAATTTATCTTCGATAGATTCACCAACTACACCAGTTGTAGAAAGACCAATATCAACGTCATAACTAAGTAAACCTTCAGCCATTAGCTTGGCACATTCTATTGAGATTGAACCAAAATCAGGAATAATGTACGAAGGAAGTCCCAGAAATTCTTCTTTTGCATCTGTTGAATAAGTAATTATACTAAAGGGTAAAATTTCCGAGCAATCATCTAAATCAGTAAGAAGTGAAGTTGCTAAACCTCCAGTACAGCTCTCTGCAATAGCAAGGGTCAATCCACGAGTAGTGAATTCACTAAGGATTTCTGAAGCCAATTCTTGTAAACGATCTTCGAAAGACAAAATTCTACACCAAGATAGTTTTTGTACTCCCTCTTTCTAAATATTTGCTTTTTTTCTGGTTTTAAAAGAGAATTACTTATCATAATTTTCTAAACATTAACAACTTATTTGTTGCAATATCCCAATCGAAATCTGTTTGATCCAAGTTTTCAATTCGTTCTACTTTACTTATTGATAATTTGAATTTTAACTTGTTAATTTTCCCAGATGAGCTTGGTAGCTTTCCTAGTGAATCTGAGATATTATTAAGAAAATCTATATTCCATATATCGGCTTGGGAATATAATACCACATTTCTGGTATTTTTATTATCACTAAATAACAAAAAGCCAACTAAATTATCATTTTTATAGATTGAATACATGAATCTCTTGCCTTTTTGAATAGACTTTTTTATTCCTGGATAGTACTCGGGAAATCTAATTTTTTCGAAATACTCTAAGCCGTCTTTACCAGATATAATTTCAATTTCACCAAGAATAAATTGTTTTAGAATAGACAGCAAATCACCATTGTTGATGTCAAACTTTCTGAGTTCTAGAGAGTGGGTCTTATCAAATTGAATTTTATCTGCGGCTAGAGATAGATATGTTGTTCCTTCTCCTACTATTGAATAACCATATTTCTTGTATAGTGAGACAGCAGGAATATTTCTGGACATGACAACTAAAGCCATATAGTTCTTTTTCAATTCTGCAGCTCTTTCCTCTGAAAAAGTCATTAAAGCCTTGCCAATGCCTTGTTTTCTAAAAGTGGGTTCGACCGCAATTGTATAAATAAATATTTGATCACCACGATCTGTACCTAATGAAAGTATACCAACAATTTCACCGTCCTTAATATAAAAGTAATTTTCTGCCTTAAGTCTGAACCAGATAAACATCAAGAACCGGATGAAGAAATTAGATTGTGAAATTTCAGGATCATCACTAAGATTCCTTATCATAGATTTCTTAAATTTAGACCATTCATACCATTTAACTACTCTGACTCCTGAGTACAATTGCCACACAACCAATAACAGCAAGGGACAACCAACTAATAAACCTTCAACTATAGATTTTAGTGCTTGTCAAAAACAATTAAACTTAATTCATAAAGAAAAAATGGTGAATTTCAGAGTGGATAACGAATCTCTAAGGAATAATCTAATGGAACTATTTTTCAATGTAAGTTAAAAGATTACCATAGAGTTTTATGAGAGTATTTTCAAAGCTATTAATATCTTCATCAGAAAAATCCCCATAAAAGATATCAATCATCTCCTTAGATACTTGAATATATTTCTCTTGAAGAACTTGATCTTTCTTAGTTAGCTCAATGAATATTTTTCTTCTGTCTTCAGAAGAGGGTACACGCCTAATATATCCCATTGATTCAAGTCTGTCCAACATGGAAGTTAATGATGTTTTGCTTAAGGAAGTTTTCTTAGCTAATTCTTGAATTGTGATGTTATCATTTCGCCATAAAACAAACATGATTCTCCCTTGTGCCGGATTAAGCTCAATATCATGGTTTTTCAAAAGCTTTGAGAATATTCGACCTGAAAGTTGATGTATTTTAGCTATTAAAAAACCACCTTGTTTCTGTTGCTTCATCATTAATCACTGACAACAATTTCATCTATTCCAGACTTATACCAAGTCTTCAGATATTTGGGTTTTAATCTGAGAATTGTGAAATCAGGATCACTATAACCCTTGGAGTAATATATTTCCCATCCGTCAGTCCATAACTTTTTCTTTAATTCTATATCGTCAATAAATTCAGCTTTTCCTTGTAGCATAATCCCTTTGTATTCATTTGGTAAACAGTAATAGATAGATATAGCGCTATTTTTCTTTACTTGTTTCACTTTCGTTGAAGACGTATTTGTTGATATATACACATTCAAATCATTTTGATCATGTTCACTTAACACTTTTGCTGCATGAGGAAATTTCTCAACAGATTTCAAATTTTCAACAGCTCTAATGTGAGGAAAACCATTTTCATCAATTGATGCCAAATATAATACTGGTGCTTTTAGCATTAATTCTCTGGCTGCTTCTTGTATCTCTTTTTCACCCATTGTAATCACTTAAATTAGTTCGATATAAAATAGTCCTATATAATACTATTTAAGAATTATTATAAGATGAAAATAGCGAGTAAGAGAAGAGAGAAAACAAATTAGTAAACCAGAAAAGACAACAATAAAAGATAGCAATATCATGGATGAATGGTGAATATGTTAAAGATTATAAAGAAAAGAAGTGGAGCACAGGACGAGATTTGAACTCGACTAAATCGGAATTATTTCGGTACAAAACATTTGCATCCGTTTGCAATCCGACGCCTGGCCACTAGACTACCTGTGCTTTAGCGTTTACGTTAATTATTTCTCTTCACATCTTATTATTAAAGATAATGGCAAATATTGCATATATCACTACTTTTTCTCTAGCGAAGAATTTCTTCTGAAAAAATTGTAATATGAGAACTAGTCACATTAAGTGACCTCTTTTTGAGACTTCAATTAGTGAATTCGCTTTAAATAGTAAATCTGTTCTGTTAAAGTATAGGTGAATAAAATGAATAAACAAATAAAAATTCGACAACAAATGAAGAAAGAACTGAAGCCCATTTCCTTTCACTCTTCAATTAGACGAGGCAGAAAATTAGTTGTACAGTAATGCTTGCAAAGTTTACTCATCACACCCACGATGGTAAACCTTTGTCTCCGAGAAAAGTCGAATAATAATGGAAAAGGTTGGAGTTTTGTCAGGAACTCCAGTTTTCTTTCCATTTGTTTTTGTTAAAAAAGTATTTTTTTGTTTTCATAACAATAATCTTATTATACACATACTTTTCTGTTTTCTACTTGGAGATGGAATGTAATTTGCCAAAAAAAGTCAAGAAGTTAAAAAAAGTCAAGCATGCTGAAATTTGGAAAGATATGACCGTATCTGATCTATTTGGTGAATATCAAAAAACAGGTTTCAATGGTAAAGAACTATCAAAGGCTCATCATGTAATGAAGGCTATGATTGCGGATAAAGAATGTATTAAGTTTGCTACTCTTGCTGGTGCGCTTATCCCTGGTGGTCTCAAAAAAGTCATTTATGCTTTGCTCGAGAATAATTTAGTTGATGGTTTAATTGTTACAGGGGCAATGCTCACTCATGATTTAATCGAAGCTTTTGGTGAAGCTCATTTCCATGCTCCTTTGCAAGTCCCCGACTATGAATTAAAGAAAGAAGAGCTTAATCGTATCTATAATGTCGTTGTTCCTACGAAAGGTTATCGTGTTTTAGAAGATGGTCTTCAAGAGTTATTCCCTAAACTCCCTCAAGAGACAATGTCTTCTTCTAGATTTATTGAGGAACTTGGTAAAAAAATGACCGTTAAATGCATTCCTAAACTGGCTGCAGATCGAGGAATTCCAATTTACTGTCCATCTTTACCAGATAGTATTTTAGGCTTCCAAATTTGGATGTTCTCTCAGCTTCATAAACTAAAAGTTAATCCTTCACTTGATCAAGGTGACCTTCTCAACTTTACGTGGAAAAATGATGATGATAATACAAAAGTTGGCGCACTCATTGTTGGTGGTGGTGTACCAAAGCATTTTCTAGCTCTAGCAGCACAAGTTGCTGGAAAAGCATTAGATTATGCCGTTCAAATTACTATGGATCGTCCTGAGCATGGTGGTGTTAGTGGTGCATCTATTAGTGAAGCTGTTTCCTGGGGAAAGGTTGACGAAAAAGCTAAAACGGCTAATGTTATATCCGATGCTACAATTGCTTTACCCTTATTAGTAGCCTCTTTACTCAAATAATAACATCTAAATTTTGATAAAAGGTTCAAAATTGGTTGAATGAAAAGAAAAAATCAAATACTATAAAGACCAATATATATACATAAGAATAAAGAATGTGCCCAAAGATTTATTACATCTTTAATTTCCCTTTTGGTAAATCCCCGCGCATCATATGCAATACTTGCTATTGAAGGAAATGATTTCGAGAATGCCTACTCAAGATTCCGATTATAATCTACTTGAATCTGTTGTAAGAGAGATTGGTGGAGATGATGCTATAAAAGTCGCTGGGTTACTTAACCCAACGGAAGAGACAACTGATGAAGCAATCGCTGCTGGAGCAGAGATGAAGCTTAATGCAGTCCGCAAAATTCTCTATAGATTATACGATGCCCGTTTAGCTGAATTTAGACGAATTAGAGATAAAAGTACTGGATGGTTCATTTATTTCTGGCGCCTTAAGC